>DASZUY010000228.1:0-9274 GCA_035547495.1 Parafilimonas sp.
ACTGAAATACATCCTTATAAAATAAGCGGCTATTATTTTTGTTGTATCTATGTATGTTGAAAAATTAGTTATACCAATCCAGTTGTATGCGTTTTAAAGATTTGAATGAAGCACAGATACTCGCTGTTGCTATAAGCTCTGAAGAAGAAGATGCACATATATACCGGGACTTTGCTGAATCGTTACGAAAAGATTTTCCGGCATCATCGGAATTATTCATTAAGATGGCGGAGGAAGAAGATAATCACAGGCATCGTTTAATTGAATTATACCGCTCAAAGTTTGGCGAACATATTCCGTTGATAAGAAGACAAGATGTAAAAGGTTTTTTACAACGACGTTCATCATGGATTACACAAACCTTACGACCGGAAAGTGCACGTGAAGAAGCAGCACTGATGGAAGTTGAAGCGCGGCATTTTTATGAAGCTGCAGCACGTAAATCGCAGGATGCGGGTGTTCGTCAATTGTTAGGTGATCTTGCGCAGGAAGAGATTTCGCACGAAACAAAATTCGAAGAAATAAACGCTGCGCAAATCAGTTCAGGCGAAGTGAATCTTGAACACGAAACGGCACGACGGTTATTTGTATTGCGTTTTATTCAACCAGGATTAGCGGGTTTAATGGATGGCTCTGTTTCTACTTTAGCACCTTTATTTGCTGCAGCTTTTGCAACATCAAGCCCCGCTGAAACTTTTAAAGTTGGGCTCGCTGCTTCTATTGGTGCCGGCATCAGCATGGGTTTTGCAGAAGCGCTTTCTGATGATGGAAAATTAAGCGGTCGCGGTTCTCCTGTTTTGCGCGGTATTGTGTGCGGCGTAATGACGGCGATGGGTGGATTTGGTCATACCATTCCTTTCCTCATAAAAAATTTTCATACTGCTGTAAGTGTTGCGATGATCGTTGTTGTAATTGAACTCGCTGTTATTTCATGGATAAGAAAACGCTACATGGATACACCATTGCTTTCTGCCATTTTCCAGGTTGTTGTTGGTGGTGTTCTTGTGTTTATTGTTGGATGGCTGGTGGGTTCAGGATAGTTTAAACTTAGTATAACCATCACGTGCTTATAAATCTTTAAAAAACTTTCAACAGAAATTTAGACAAGCGCAATGCACTCTACTGAAATTAAAATGCCTGCAGGAAACGGCATTACCTGTGGCGTACTTCTTGCCGGCGCATTATCCGGAAAAATTTCTGCATATACTTTATTCAAAACAGAAAAATCATTTCCTGCAACCATGAACACAGTTGTCTTTACAATCTTATCCATGTTGCTGCCCATTTCTTCAAGAATAGTTTTTATGTTGATGAAAGACTGTTTTGCCTGCTCTTCAAACTTGTCACTTAGTTTTCCTGTAGCTGGATGAACACCTGTTGTGCCCGAAACAAAAATGAAATCACCAGCGATAACAGCTTGCGGAAAAACTTCAATCATCCGCGGAACTTTTGTTGTATTAAAATTTCTTTTACTCTTCATTGTCAAATAATTTTTATAATGAACCGCTTTTGTGTTAGCGGTTCATTGTTATAATCAGCGATTAATAATATTTATTTGTTTAAACGTTCACTGTTACTTTTAAGAAAGTTGCTGATATGCAGGTCTTATTTTTATCAGCGCTCTTATTTTCTTTTGTAAATAACTCTTCCAGTTCACGCTGCAATTCTTCAGCTTTGCCATTTTTTTCTGCAGCTTCAAAAGCATTCATTGTTGGTCCGTAATAGTCTCTGAAATTTCTAACAAACTGCACTGGTGAATAAGGTGCATAGAATGTAAAACTTTCTTTGTTAAACGATATATTTTGTTTTGGAATGCCTGCCGCTTCAAAACGCTCTGTAACGTGATTTTCTACGCCCCACAACATAGGACTAATAAAACCTTCCGGCGGTGGCGGTGTATAAGCAGAACTGATCTTTAATATTTGTGCCACTAATGTTGGGTCGCCGGGAATCCAGTTACCCATTATAATTCTTCCTCCGGGTTTTGTAACACGCACCATTTCTTTTGCCACATCAAACGGTTTTGGCGCGAACATCACACCAAAAATGCTTACAACAAGGTCAAAACTTTTATCGCTGAGCTCTGTAAGTGCTGTTCCATCACCCTCTACAAAACGGCAATTGAAAAGACCTTCCGCTTTCACGCGATTATTTCCTGCTGCAACAAGATTGCTTGCAATATCAACACATAAAACATTTGCGCCGAGCCGGGCTTCAGGTATCGCTGTGGTGCCATCGCCGCCGCCAAGATCAAGCACGTTCATGCCTTTAGTAATTCCTAATGTTGCCACTAATGCTTCACCACTTTCACGCATGGTGTCAGCGATCTTTGTAAAATCACCTTTTTCCCAAAGTGCTTTGTTTGGATTCATATCTTTTGTTTTTCTGATTAATAAAAAAACAAAAGTAGAAGCGGACTAAAAGAATTGTTTTACTGTAAAGCTCATTCACTTGACTGATTAGTTCAAAAACGCCGCAGCTTTTTTTACAGATGATGGCGGGTTCCCAAATCGTTTGCTAAATACCCTGCTGAAATGTGCATTATTTTCAAAGCCACTTTCAAAGGCAGCATCGCTTACAGATTTGTCTGTATTAGTAAGCAGATGTTTTGCATAGTTCAATCTTTTTTCCATTAGCCATTTGCCGGGCGAAGTGTGATAGATGTTTTCGAAATCTCGTTTAAAAGCAGATAAACTGCGATAAGTTAATTTAGCAAACTCTTCCATTTTTAAGTTGAAACAAAAATTATCTTCCATCACTGTTTGCAACGAAACATTTTTTGGCGCATGCAATAATTTGCAGAAATAGCTTAACACTTCTTCATTCTCTTTATTATCGGCGATTGTAAGAATCAGTTCTTTAAACTTTAATTCAAGTAATGTTTCATCAGGCGCTTGTGGCGCATTAAAATAAGGCATCATCGATTTAAAAAATGAATGCACTGTTTCATTACTAACAATAGGTATTACCGGTTGAAATTCTTTTTCGGAAGTTTGAAGCGCCGTTGTTTTTGTTTTCAGTACATCGCAAATAAATTCATCAGAAACAAAGAAAATATACAGGCAAAACGCGGTATCAAAAAACTGTTCAACAATTGCAGCGCCACGTCTTACAAACACACAACTTCCTTTTTGCAAATCGTAAGCGCCATGCGGCGTATGCCATATCTTTCTGCCTTCGGCTACATACACAATATAATTATTGTGGCTCCAGATATCGGCAAACTTATTTTCAATATAACAATTATAAACAGTAAAAAGAGAATCGCCACAGCTAAGGCTGTGAAACTTTTCAGGTGTATTTAATATGAATTGATTAATGTTGAACAAGAAGAAAAACTTTAAACAAAATTAACCGCATTTCTTCTATTTTAATCTCTGCGTAGTTGAGCCTTTGATGTTATAAATCTTAAACCGTAAAGTCGATTTATATGGCTTTGCAGCCTATTCACTTCCTTATATGCGCATCTACTTTTGCATTAAAGAAAATCGTTTTTAGCAATGCTGAAAACAATTATTAAACGAATTCATTCTTTCATTTTAAAAAATCTTTTTATGAAATCTGCAACGTTTCCTGTTGAAATGGAACCTGGCTTACAGGAAGTATCTGAAAATGTTTTATCACGTCATTTAAATTCATTTGCTGATAACGATCTTGAAACATTAATGAGTGACTACACAGACGAATCTGTATTGATAACACCTGACGCTACATACGCAGGCATTAAAGCAATAAGAGAATTTTTTGTTGAATTGATAAAGCATTTTCCAAAAGGAGCTACAAGCCTTGATTTGGATAAACTGGTAATTATTGATGAATTAATATTTATTACCTGGCATGCGAAAACGCCGGTTGTTGAAGTGCCTTTTGCTACAGACACATTTGTTGTAAAAAAAGGAAAAATTTTCCGGCAAACTTTTGCAGGTGAATTGAAGTTTCTCAATTAAGATAACCAGGCTTCCGTTTTATTGTCTTGCCATCAATGAAATCTCAACAACAGGTTTCGTGATGGCATTTTTTTAAATAGTTAATTACAAACATCATTCAATAATTTCTGCATGAAAGCTTTAATATTCTCCGTGTATCTTTTTGTTGCGCCCATAAATGTTTTGAATTATGCAAGTGAAAATTTTGGAATCATTTCAAAGATTCATTTAAGCACAGAAAGAAAAATCACTGCTGATAATTACACCGATTTTAATTTTTTAAACTATGTTGATTTTGTTTTAAACCTCTTTGATAATATACAACGCTGGTTTAGCTGGTGGTCATCGCTGGTACTTTGGTAAATATTTTCTTCAGCTACATGCTTACATTTGCACGCTACGGTAGTTGCATCCGCCGCTGCTATCAAAAAAAATGATAAATCTTTTTTCTGCAATAAAAAACAGCAATGCTTACCGTAAACTCGAGGTAAATGAGTTGTTGTTTGCGGAATACACCTGCATGCGCGAAGAAACAAAGCTGGGCATTTGGAGTGATAGTAATTATTTTGCCTTCATAAGTTCCGGTAAAAAAATATGGCGTTCTATTTATCATTCTTATGAAGTAAATGAGGGTGATATTCTTTTTGTAAAGAAGGGAGCGAATCTTACACACCAGTTTTTTGACGAAGGCTTCTGTGCCATTTTTATTTTTATTCCTGATGATTTCATCAAGGATTTCCTCGGTAAAAACAGTGCTTTAATTCAGCATAAAGAAAAAGACATTTCATCGCAGGATGCAATACTGCGATTACAAAGTGATGAGTTGTTAGAAAGTTATTATCATTCCATACAATCCTATTTGTTTTTATCACAGCAACCCAACAAACAATTGTTGCAACTAAAGTTTGAAGAATTATTGTTGAGTTTATTTTCTAATGATAAGCATAGTGAACTGAAAGATTATTTTTTTTCTTTGTGCAATGGTCAGCTATATAACATGCAAAGAGTAATGGAACAAAACTTTGCTTATAATCTTAAACTGGAAGAATTTGCTCAACTCTGCCACATGAGTTTATCTACTTTCAAAAAAACCTTTAAAGAATATTATCATACAACACCGGCTGCATGGCTTAAGCAAAGAAAACTTGATATTGCGCTTCATCAATTGCTCGCTTCAGATACAAGCATCAACCAAATTTCTTTTCAATGCGGTTTCGAAGACACGTCTCATTTCATTCGCGTATTCAAACAAAAACATCATCTAACACCGTTACAATACCGGTTGAAATTTTCTGGTGCCATGCAAGTTTAGTTTAAACTTTTTAGTCGATTTATATAGCTTTTTAGCCTATCAGCAACCTTATCATCACTTCTACATTTGCGTCATTATTAAAAACAAAAAACAATCAGTATGAAAAATGCAGAAGCAGTATTATCGGTAAAGTTTAAATCTAAATTAGACGGCGAAACATTATTAAACACTTGTAATGAAAATCTTGAAAGCTTTAGAAATGTGCCGGGGCTAATTGAGAAATATTATTTAGTTGAAGAACAAACAGGCTTAATCAGCGGCATATATCTTTTTGAAACAAAAGCTGCCCGTGAAGCATTTTGGGCGTCGGACCTGGCAAAAGATATTGTGCCGCGTTATGGTGTTATTGTTGAAACAATTCGTGTTGAACGTTATGATGTGGCAATCGTTTTAAACGGTGCTGTGTTGGCTTAAGAAAAACAATCTACCATTACAGCTGAAATAAGTTTTGGCTGTAATGGTAATAAAACCTTCTTTGGTGGTTAAGAAAGCATTGGAAGAAAGTTGATCTTATATAGCTGGAATGAAGACTTTGTTCAACAGAATTTCTATGGTGTTATCATTCTTTCAAAGTCATTACGTCTTGCCTCAATTGCCGATGATGTGATGCCGGCAATTTCATTAATAAGCATAAGATCATGCGCACTGGGTTTGCTGGGTGTTTTATAATAGATGGCGAAAGTGCCAAGCAATTCATTATCCCTACTCATTACGGGTGTAGACCAGCATGCCTGCAATCCTTCCTTTAGCGCATACTCTTTATAATTCTTCCAAAGCGGATCAACCGCGATATTTTGTACAATCACTTGTTTTTTGTGAAAGGCTGCAGTACCGCATGAACCTGCGGAAGCTTCAACCATAATTCCATTAATTGCCGCATTATACCGTTCGGGCAAAGCAGGTGCAGAACCATTAAATAATTGGTTGGTTTGTTTATTATATAATAAAATAGATGTAAAAATTTCATTCTCGCTATGTACTTCCAGCCATGTAAGAATTTCGTTGAGAATATACTTTAATTCTGATTTAGACAGCAACATTAATTTTATATCAGAATTCAGAATTCGAACATCTAATTTTAAAAGTGAATCGTCTGTATAGGGTTCCATAATTTGTAAAAGGCAAATATATTGTTTTATAGAAGTTAGCAAAAGTTGTTTGCATACTCATTTATCATTGCTCACTACAAAGTGGGTAAGTTATCTGCGCTTTTTTAAAAGCTGTTTACCAGTTAGCTCATCGTATTACTTAATGAATCTTTTCCATCAAATTTTAGAAGTTTTAATAACTAAGCAGTGCAGGAATGAAATTTGATTAATCAAAGTATAATCTGTTGAAGAAATTAATAGTCCTGCATGCATATGCCGGAACATTAAATACACAATATGGTAAAGTTGAATATAAAACCTTCAGAAAAAAAGCCTGTGCACAAATTTGAATTTAAGAATGGGAGGTGTTTTATACACCGCATTCAAGAACCTAAATTTAGTCTTGAATATGATCCCGGAAGAAAGGATGGTAAAATATTGAGTTGGCAGGGCAAAGCAATATCACTAACTAAAGCTAATATTGAAAGCTTCGAATCTTTAGAATACAAAAACAGGGCGATTGCGTGGGCAATTGAAAATTTCAGGGTAAATTAATTCTGCTGAAACATTTTACTTATTCCGCGTCAACATTCAATTAGCATGTTCATGACAATATGCATATCACTATTAATTCCAATGCAGAAACAACTGCTTCAGTAGATAATTTTGTTTCTGATTGCGAATAAAAATTGAAGCATTTTTTTCCTAAAAAAATAATCATCATAATTAAAGGGTAGAAAATTGTACAAATTACTTAGGTGGTTACACTTATCATATTTACTTCATGAAATCCTTACCATTTTTTTAGATAGAATTATCCACTTAATCATTTTTTGGCAAAATGCAACAACAGTGCGGCCATCACAGTATATTATAATTATTCTGCAGTATTGATGTGTATAAAATATTTTATTGCTGGCATTATTTCTGAATAATCTTATTAGAAATGCATTCCTCACTAATACATAAAAAGCTACAACAACCTTGTAGCTTTTTTCTTGCATGAAGAAGCATTGTATAACTTATAAGATCATTTTGTAAATAAATTATATGAAAGAAAAAACCTTTAAAAATTCCTCTGCTGAAAAACCGGAAGTACCCGTTGCAATTGTAAATGTTTTACTACTTGAATTCTTAAGTTGAATAATTAAATATTTCTGGGATGCCTAAAACATTACACAACATTATTGTTGTTGATGATGATTGCATATCGTTATTTTTAATAACAAAAATTCTGGATGAGCAACAGATTACAAAAAACATTTTGTCTTTTACAGATGGCATTAGTGCATTACAGTATCTTTCGGCAAATGCACAGGATTTTTACAAACTGCCTGAAGTAATATTTCTTGATATTAAAATGCCTCAATTAAGCGGCTGGCAATTTTTGCAGCAATTAAATAACATCAATTTTATTAATGATTATAAACCCGCAGTCTTCATTATAAGTGCAGATATAAATATCGATTTTAAAATGCGCGAAACATTTCCCCTGATAAAAGGACATTTTGTAAAGCCAATTAAAACCGTTAAGCTGCTTACGTTGCTTGAATCTTTTGAAATGAAATTTGAAAATAATAATTTGCCTGAAAAGGTTGCAACATTAATTTAGGTTGAAAAAATATTATCGCACTTCGTTTAGCAACTATTAATCATTTATACAACACCTGGCAATTATCGCAGAAAAAAGTTCTTCGGTTTGTTTTACCAAGATATTCTTTATGCGCAGGAATATTACAACGCGGACAAATTGTTTTTGTATGAATACACCAATGCTTTTTTAGTACAAACGCTTTTTTCCATTTTAAAAAATCAAAGCTGTAATTTCTTGCTTCACCAACAAGTTCATTTAATTTCTTTTTGGGCAAATCACCTATTTTAGTTTTGGGATGCACTTTAATTCTCCACAATACTTCATTCTTAATAATATTTCCAACGCCTGCAAAAATGTTTTGGTCAAGCAAAGCATCTGCAACCAATGTGTTTGGAATGGCTGCTAATTTCTTTTTTGCTTTTGATGGATCCCATGCATCATTCATTACATCTCCACTCCAATCATAAATCGCATCCGGGTTTTCATGAAATATTTTTAATGAACATGCATAAAAATTTATTTCTCCGTTTTTAAATTCAAGTGAAAGTCTTGCAGGCGTTTCTTTTTTTTCGTTGATGCGATATGAACCAAACAACATAAAATGCACACGCAGTGTAATGCCTTTGCAACAAACAAGAAAATGCTTTCCCCAGCTTTTAAAATCGGTTACTGTTTTATTTTGTAATTGCAGATAATCGATTTTTGAATTACCGCTTACCTGTAAAATCTTTTTCCCTTTAAATGCTTGCACTTCTTCTTTTAAAATAACGATTGATGGTCCTTCCGGCATACACATTTTTTGACAAACCTTAAGCCAAATTGCTGTAGTTTAACAATATCAAATATTGTAAAATTTATTGCGCTCCCTATTTTTGAATATGCGCTTATTTATTTTTATTCTTCTTGCTTCTGCATTTATTACGGCATGTAATAAACCGCAATCTTTTGAATACCGGGGCATGCAAAACCTGAGAGTTGACAGCGTAGGTTTAACGAAAAGCAAGATCAGTTTAGACCTCGTTTACTTCAATCCAAACAATTTTGGCGTGAACCTGCGAAATGTAAACTGCGATGTGTATGTGAACCATAATTATCTTGGCAAATATGTATTAGATACTTTGATGCATATTGCAAAGCGCAGCGAGTTTGCGCTTCCATCTAGCATGGATGTAGATATGAAAAACGTTTATAAAAACTCTTTAAATACACTTTTATCAAGACAGGTTTTGGTTGAATTGCATGGCTCAACACGATTGGGCAAAAGCGGAATTTTTATTACTGTTCCGTTTGATTATTCTGCGATGGAAACTTTTAGTTTGTTTTAATGATTTTTGATGACTGCAACCGCAAGTAA
>DASZUY010000229.1:0-40407 GCA_035547495.1 Parafilimonas sp.
CTATCCGATTTTATTCAACCCTAATAATCCCAGCATGGCGCCAGGCGGATTTGCCCAGCCACCAATAAATGGAGACCCGGTTATTCATCCCGGCGCACAGCCTAAGGTTCCTGTAACCCTCGGCAAAAGTTATCCTAATTCATTACCATGGTATCAAGGTGAATTGGAAACAAATCCAAACGCTCCACATCAGAAAACAGATTTGTCTGCATCAAAAATTTTCTGGATGCATTAATAAAAGTAAAAATCAAAATATGAGAACAAGAATCGTTTATAGTTTTTTTGTTGCACTGATTTTTCTAGGCGCCTGCAGAAAATCAGACGCTCCTGAACTTCCGTCAAACTTGCAACGTGCGCCCATACCGCAGTTTAAGATTGATTCATCTGCTGATCTGACCATATCCGGACAAGATCCAACTAAGTTTTCGGGTAAGTTTACATTAAGTCAATACTACGCAACAGACCATTCTTTTAAAAGTATGGATGTAGTGATAAGAAAGAGTGGAGACAATAGTAAAATAGAAGTGTTACAAGCTGATATAACGGAACTGCCTGCTACTTTTACTATTACCGGAGACCAGTTGGAAAAGCTCTTTAATGCACCAATTGAATCAACAGATTTTTTTGATATTGGTGCAGACGTAACACTTACAAATGGTGCAAAGGTTGAAGCCTTTCCTTCTGACGGAAATCCTAACTATGATCCAAATATAAATACACTTCCTAATCTCGGTCCGTTCACAATTCAATATGGTGTATTCTGCAACTATGTTCCTTCAGTTTACGATGGAAATTTTGTTGTTGTTGAAGATGATTGGGCTGATTATCATCCGGGTGATGTAGTGCCCGTCACAAAAATTGACGACACCCATTTTTCCTTCGAGTATGCTGCGGCTGATGCAAAACCAATTGTCGTAACAGTTGACCCGATAACCAATATCACATCAATTGACAAAGTGGAATTTGGAAATTACGGTCCCGGAACAGGAAACTTCTACGCACAAAGTGTATCAAGTCCTAATAATTATGTCCTGCCATGCCAGGGGGTGTTTAGTGTAGTATTCGATATTCAGAGTGATGTATTGGGTGATTATGGTGCAATTAGAGTAGTTATGCGCAAACAATAACAAGTCATATTCCATTAAAAAGCCGCAGTTACATGCGGCTTTTTATTTAGCGGAGGAAATGGGATCTGAACGGCTTAATTTTATTTAGTAACAATAATTAAAATTTGATGACACGTTAGGTACTTGATTCGTTCCTTGAACATTTTAACAACACGATTCGCTATTGTTCTGCTTCTTTTTGTTTACCGTCAAAAAATTAATTGTCTTATTACATTGGAGATAATCTAAACACAATCATTATCATTTCTATTCGGGCTTTCGCTCCAGCTATGTATTCATTCAGTTGCACAGTTTCTGTTATTTGCTCTGATATTGCCGAATATATTTCGCAACATCAATCATCGGTGCAATCCAAATGTTATTTTCATTTTGTTGTAAGAAATGCAGCAATGCGCTGTGCGCTTCAGCGAAACAATTATATTATGTTCGCCGCCTACACCATGGAAAAGAAATACGAGCGATGTATGTGCATTCATTGCCTTTTTCACCATTGATGCCATAACAGTTTACGTTATATAAATCGCATTACGTTTTGCTGGTTTTGCTGCGCAGTAAATTGTACAGACTTTAAATATCGTTTGCCGTTAATGATAGTGTGTTGAGCAAAACAAAAATTTATCAGCGAAACAGTAATTGAAGCAAGCATGACTAATTTGTTTATCTATATCTATCTATATTTATTTTATAAAAAAGGTGTATGTTTTTCCGGCAACAGTCGGCACATCGTATAACCATGTTTGTTTCAATTGCGGTAGTGTAATTGTTGCCTTATCTGAAATAATTGGTGTTGCAATCTTTTCTGTTTGATAAAAGCTATTTGAATTATCACCGCTTGCTTGTTTCAAAGCTGTTGCATTGTTCAACTTCATTTCATTAGGAACACGTAAACGCAAATTGCCACCAAGATTAGATTTGATAACAGCTTTAATAAGTTTTTCATCTTTCCATTCCATATCGATAATTTCAAAACCGCCGCGTGCACGCAAGCCTGTTACACTTCCGGTTTTCCAAACATCAGGTAATGCCGGTAATAAACTCAAATCACCATCTTCGCTTTGCATCAGCATTTCTGTAATGCCTGATGTGCAACCAAAGTTGCCATCAATTTGAAAGGGCGGATGTGCATCAAACAAATTATTATAAGTGCCGCCGCCGGCTTCGTTGTTGCCAACAGGTGTTAACTGATTTTGTATAAGTTTATAAGCATGATTGCCATCTAACATTTTTGCCCACCAGTTTACTTTCCATCCCATGCTCCAGCCGGTTGATACGTCACCACGTTGTATCAATGTATTCTTTGCTGCGCTGTATAATTGTGGTGTACGATATGGCGAAATTTGGTTGGAAGGAAATAAGCCGTATAAATGTGATATGTGCCGATGATGATCGTTCGGATCATCAACATCATCTAACCATTCCTGCAACTGTCCATGTTGACCAATATGCATCGGTGCAAGCTGACTTCTTTTTTGTTTTAATGTATCTGCAAACGCTTTGTCTTTATTTAAAATTTTTGCTGCCTCAATTGCATTCGTGAAAACATCAAACACAATTTGATTCGTCATGGTTACACCTGCATCAAGCGATGATCCCTGGTGCGCTGCCGGTGCATTTTCAGGCGACATATCAGGACAAACAACCAGCCAATGATATTTCGGATGTTCGATGAGATAATCTGAATAAAACATCGCTGCACCTTTCAACACCGGGTATATTGAAGCGAGATAATTTTTATCGCCGTTGTATAAATAATGCTCCCATAAATGTTGACTCAGCCATCCGCCGCCATTGCACCAGATGCCCCAAAATGCACCGTCAACACCGCCGTTGATGCGCCATATATCTGTGTTGTGATGCGCCATCCAACCATGTGCACCGTACATATCATGCGCTGTTTTTTGACCGGTATTTGAAAGCTCTTTTACCATCTGAATTAATGGCTCTGTCATTTCTGAAAGATTGGTTTTTTCGGCGGGCCAGTAATTCATTTCTGTGTTGATGTTGATGGTGTATTTGCTGTCCCACGGCGGAAATAATTCATGATTCCAGATGCCTTGTAATGTGGCTGGTTGCCCGCCGGGTTGTGATGATGAGATCAATAAATATCTTCCATACTGAAAATATAATGCAACGAATTGCGGGTCGTTGGTTGAATTAAAATTCTTTAGTCTTTCATCTGTTGGAAGCTTTGCTGCATCCGTTGTTCCAAGGTCAAGTTTTACACGATTAAAATATTTTTGATAAGCCGCAACATGTGCTTTCAACATATCAGCAAAAGATTTTGAATAGGCTTTATTTAGATAAGATGCAGCTCTTGCATTTTCATCTCCGCTGATGTCATGATAATTATTAAAGTTGGTAGCGATAGAAATGTAAACCGTTACTTCATTTGCATTTTTAATTGTGATTGATGTATCGTTGGTAATGATGTTACCACCATTCAATTTAAACTTTGCAACGCCTTTAAACCTTATTTTCCCTTCAACACTTTCATGATCGATCGTTGTGCCGGAAATGATTAATTCATTCGATGATGCTTTTGTAATTGCTTTAGGTTGTGGCGTTGAATAAAACGCAGTAAAAGAAATGCTGTTTGGTTTGCTTGCGGTGAGATGCATTACAATAACACGATCGGGAAATGATGCAATTACTTCTCTTGTATAATTTACATTATTGATTGTGTAAGTTGTTTTTTGAACTGCCCTGCTAATGTCCAATTCGCGGTAATAGTTTGTATAATTATCATGTTTATCAAACATTAATTTTAAATCGCCAACGGGCTCAAACATTTGCCCCTGCGAAGTTTTACTAACGATGACGCGGTTTGCAATTGCTTCTGCTTCCTTTTGTTTGCCATCAAATATTAATTGTCTTATCTCAGCAAGCGAATCCAAACACAAGTCATTGTCATTCCTGTTCGGACTTCCGCTCCAAACGGTTCCTTCGTTTAATTGTACGGTTTCGGTATCAACGTTGCCATAGATCATTGCGCCGAGAAATCCGTTACCAATTGGCAAAGCATTTTCCCACGTTGTGCCCGATGGCTTGTTGTACCAGAGTTTGAAATTTGTATTGCTTTGTGATAAGCAAGCAACTGAAACAAATAAAAAAAACGATAGCAAAATTTTTTTCATTCTCTGTGTATTTATTGCTGCATAAAGAATCGATAGTACAAGTGTGCGACGCCTGTCTGCCGGCAGGCAGGCAGGGATGCCATGAAAAACTATCGCTCGTTACCAAAAACTTTTTCTTAATTATTTAAATAATAACGGCGCAAAATTGTACAAATCATTTCTCCACACAGGCCACGTATGACCGCCGGGATATTCGTAATAAGTATGCTTGATGTTTAGCTCATCTAATTTGTTTAACATGATTTGCCCGTTCTTGTAAGCGATATCATCTTTGCCACCTTCCGAAAGCCAAAACAGTTTTAAGTTGTTGTTGATTTTATCAGCATTCGTTTTCATAAAATCATATTGTGTATTCGCAAACTTTTCCTGCATCGGCAAAATCCATCCAGAACTAAACACGCCGAGATAACCAAAAATATCTGTATTGTTGATGCCTGTGTATAAAGTATGCAAACCGCCCAATGATAAACCAGCAAGCGCTCTGTCATTTGCATCATTCAATGCGCGATAATTTTTTTCAACAAAAGGAATGATGGATTGCTTCATTTCTCTTTCAAAAGTTTTTAAAGAATTTTCAATTCCATCGGGCGTAAAGCCGCCCATACCAATATTTGCATCGGGCATTACAATAAGCATTGGTTTGGCTTTGCCTTCGGCGATAAGATTATCCAAAATTAAATTGGCTTTGCCTTGCATTGCCCATCCTCTTTCATCTTCACCACCGCCATGCAAAATGTATAACACAGGATACTTTTGGTTGATGCCTGAATCATAACCCGGGGGCGTATAGATATACATTTGCCGCCATGAAAATGTAACCAGTGAAAAATAATTTTCGATGTGTATATTACCATGCGGCACCGTTTTCAGTGCATAATAATAATCGCCTGCAAACGGAATTTCAATACCGCTTGCTTCTCTGCCCATGCCATAAAAAGTTTCGCTGTTTGGATCTGCAATAGCAACGCCATCAATAATCAAAGAATAATAATGAAAGCCCTCACTTACAGAATCTGTTGTAAGCATCCAATAACCGCCGGTGTCTTTCAGCATATCATATTTCTTCGCCAAATCAATTTGCACTTTTTGTGCATCGGGTGCTTTTATGCGAAAAATGACGCGGTTATCGGGTAATATCTGCGGATATTTTGCATTGCGAATATTGGTTGATGCGGGCATTCCAACCAAACTTTATTGATTGAATTTGGAAGCATCAACAGGCTTAAATAAAAGCTGCGAGAACATGTACAAACTATTCTTCCAAACTTTAAAATCATGTATGCCGGGCATGATATAAAAAATATGCGGCACGTTATGCTGCACCAAATAATAATGTGTGCGTGCACTAAAATTGATCAAGCCATCAGCATCGCCACAACTGATCCAAAGCAGTTTTAATTGCTGCCTTGCTTTATCTGCATCGGGCACTAATTGTTCAGGCGTTTTTGTATTTGGCGCAGCAGAAAAAGCACCAATCCATGCGAACTTATCAAGATTGCCTAAACCAAAATTTAATGATTGTCCGCCACCCATTGATAAGCCTGCAATCGCACGATGTTCTCTGTCATTATAAACAGGATAATTTTTTTGGATGTAAGGAATTAAATCATTCAGCAAATCTTTTTCAAACGTTGCAAACGCAGCCACTTTAGCGCTGTCGAAAATGTTTCCTGTTGCACGATCATCTTTCATTGCTCTTCCATTTGGCAACACAACAATCATCGGTTCAACTTTTCCCTGCGCATATAAGTTGTCTAAAATAATTTCAGGATGTCCGCCATTTAACCATTCTTTTTCATCACCACCAATGCCATGCAATAAATACAACACAGGATATTTTTTCTTTTTAGAATACCCCGGTGGCGTGTAGATTAAACTTCTTCTTGTAGTACCAACAGTTGTTGAATGATAACTGAGGGTATCAATTTTTCCGTGCGGAATATTTGTTTGCATTGAATCAAAACCTTGCGGTGCTTGCTTTTCAATATCCTGTGAATAAATTATTGAACTACATAAAAGTGTAAAAAGAAAAAGTAAATGTTTCATATTGCTTATATGTTTGTTATTTGTTTTATGATAGAATTAGTATGATTATTCATCCGTTCTAAACGGCGCAGCCGGCAAACCTTCTTTATTAATTAAATTAGGATGCGGCGGATCATCAGCCCATGCATAACGAACATATTTTGGCTGCGGCACATCATCACTCCAGACTTCTATTTTATCACCAACAATTTTTGCGTTTGCCCACACAAATTTTTTATCATCACCTGCAATTGAAAATTCAGTTAGAGGTTCTTCATCGTTTGTTGTTAAACCACTTCCAATATTCGTGAACGAAATAATTATTTTATTGCCATCAATTTTTTGCGATTGAAATGTAGGTCCTGAATAAACAATGTTTTCGTTGTATGCAATTTTTTCAGCGGCAAGCGCTAATCTATCACCAACATCTTTTTTATCATCAGGATGAATATCATTCCATTCACCAATATCAATGGCAACAGCCATAGCTGTGTTTGATAATGATAATGATTTTGCCTGCGCTTCACGAAAAGATGCCCATTCACTTTCAACCGGCGAATAAGTGTAATCCATAAAGCCAGGTAACTGCACAAATAAAAATGGAAGATCGCCTTCATGCCATTTGATCCGCCAATCAGTGATCATTGTACGTTGCAGCTTCGCATATTCACCGGGTTTGCCTGTATTGCTTTCACCCTGGTACCAGGTAAAACCTTTTATAGTATAATTTGTAACCGGCGCAATCATCGAATTATATAAAGCGGTTGGTTGATTTTGCAGCGCAATTGTTTTGGGTAAATCATGCGGTGTGAACACGGCACCAACTTTATATTGCCAGTAACCGAGTAAACTAATCGTGTCATTACCGGCAATTAATTCATACGGTTTATCGGGAACAAAACCGCCTTTGCTGTTATGATTTGTAACACGCACAACAATTAAATTTTTGCCAGGCTTTAATATATTAGCGCTTATATAATATCTTCTTTGCGGATATAAATAACCGGTGGCTCCAACCTTTACACCATTGATATAAACTTCATCAGCATCAACAATTCTTCCGAGGAAAATTTTTGCTGATTGATTCACCATTGAAGCAGGCACATCAATTTCTTTTCTATACCAAACAATACCATCTAATTCTTTTACGCCCTGGTCTTCCCAATAACCTGGCACAGCAATTCGTCGCCATTCCTTTGGTTGATAAGAAGTATCAAACCATTTTTCATCAATGCCTTTATCATCTGGTTTTGGCGTTGATTGTATTATTGCAAATGCTTTGCGATTTGTTTCATTTACATACGCGGTGTCTTTATTTTTTTCGACTGTTGCAAGAATGTTTGGAAATGATTGCAAGCTTTCTTCACTCATCATAGCTTCGACAGGAACGCCGCCCCAGCTTGCATTGATGATACCAATCGGCACATGATATTTTGCATACAATGCTTTCGCGAGGAAATAAGCTACCGCAGAAAAATCTTTCACATTAGTTGAATCAGCCCATTTCCATGAACCACTTTGCAAATTGTTTTGTGGACTAACCAAATTTGTTACGTAAGGCAGTTTAAATTGTCTTATCTCAGCATTGTCTGCTTCAGCAATCTCATTTGCATAATTAATGGAATGTAATTTCATCTGGTGCTCCATATTCGATTGTCCTGCACAAACCCAAACATCACCCATCAGTATATCATGTAATACAATTTTGTTTTTGCCTGAAATCGTCATCGTGTATGGTCCGCCGGCTTTCATGGATGGTATTTGTACTATCCATTTACCACTATCATTGGTTGTTGTTTTATATGTTTTGCCATCAAACTTTATAGTGATTTTTTCTTTGTTTGAAGCCCATCCCCAAATATTAATTTTTGCATCGCGTTGAAGAATCATGCTATCGCGGATGATTTGCGGAAGCTTGATTTGCGCGTAAGAGAATGAAGCAATAAACAATAAAATGTATGTAGTTATTCCTTTGATAAAAATCTTCATTTATTTAGATATTACTTTCAAATCATTATAAGGCTTGATTGTTTTAATAAAATCATTTTCATCATATTCAAGTTTTGTAACTTTTATACTGCGCAGATGTGTAACACCTTTACTCAAACTACTATCATGATAAAACAAGTACCATTCATTGTTGAATTCAACGATCGAATGATGTGATGTCCAGCCAACAACAGGTTCTAAAATTTTACCAGCATATTTAAACGGTCCATAAGGGTTGTCTGCAATTGCATAACAGATAAAATGCGTATCACCGGTTGAATAAGAAAAATAATATCTGCCTTTGTATTTATGCATCCATGATGCTTCAAAAAATCTTCGCTCGTTATCGCCTTGAAGCAATGGATTATCATTTTCATCAACAATGACAACATCTTTTGCATCTTCAGCAAACTCTAATAAATCGTCTGTAAGTTTTGCCACTTTTGCGCATAATGCAGGTTCATTATCTTTTGGTAAATGTGCTGTTGGACTTTCACTTTGTTCAGCATTAAACTTACCTGTTCGCCAACGTTGCAATTGTCCGCCCCAAATGCCACCGAAGTACATGTAATAACTTCCATCATCATCTTTAAAAACTGCTGGGTCAATTGAAAAACTTTTTATTATCGCTTCTGATTTTGCTTTAAACGGACCAGTTGGCGAATCACTTATAGCAACACCAATTTTAAAAGCGCCATCGTAATCTTTTGCTGGAAAGAACAAATAATATTTGCCATCTTTTTCTGCAGCATCAGGCGCCCACATTTGCTTTTCCGCCCACGGCACATCATTCACATGCAACGCAACACCATTATCTTTTGCTTCGCTGTTTGGTGAATCCATTGAAATGACATGATAATCTTCCATCGCAAAATGACTGCCTAAATCGTCAAAGGCTTCGCCTGCATCAATATCATGCGAAGGATAGATATAAATTTTTCCGTTAAACACATGCGCAGAAGGATCTGCTGTATAAATATGTTTTAATAATGGTTGTGATATTGCTTTCTTATTTAATTCATCGAAGTTGATGTGCTGAATATTTTCTTCGGGCATAATTTAAGTTATAAGTTATGAGTGATAAGTTATACCGTTCATCGCATTCTTTTTTGCTTCAAATCGCTTTCAATTTTTACTTCCATTTTTTTATTGATAACATAGAAAAACAACAAGGCTGCGCCAATTAAAAATGGAATGGATGGATACACACTCACCAACATTTTTACACCTTGTATCGCTTCAGGTGTTTGCGCATCACTGTTGGGTACATAATTATATAAACCAAGAATCCATGTAAGAATTGAACTGCCTAATGTGAGTCCTGCTTTTAAACCAACCATCATCGCAGAAAAAATAATTGCTGTTGCGCGACGATTATTTTTCCATTCGCTGTAATCAGCAACATCGGCAATCATTGCCCACAATAATGGAATGGTTAAGCCATAAAAAAAGCCGTGTAAAATTTGTGAGGCAAACATCAACCCAACACTTTTTGGTGGGTAAAAAATAAATGCGAATATGAATAATGTTGAGATGAAAAGACAAATGCCAAACACATCGCGCTTGCCATATTTATCTGCAAACTTTTTTGATAATGTAATGCCGACAATCATGAAGATAATTCCACCTGCATTAAACAAACCAAAGCCGGCAGAAACCGGATCTTCACCAAAAAAATTAATACCAATGCCCGTAAGAAAATGAAGAATCGGGTTTATAAAACTGGTAAGGCTTTCTTTATCTACATAATTTTTAAAATAGTAAACATACGAGCCGCCTTTCATCGCCAGCGTAATAAACACAAGCAGTGTAAGCACCAGCATAATAATCCATGGTTTGTTTTTAAAAAGGTCGCTTAAATCTTCTTTTAAACTTGATTTTTCTTCAGGCTTTGGAACAATGCGTTCTTTTGTTGTGAAAAAAGTAATCAGCAACATAACGATGCCGATGATGGCAAGCCACGTCATTACCTTTTCAATGCCCGCAGATTTATCACCATGACCAGCTGCTTCAATGATGGCTAACATAAATACCTGCACAAAAAATTGTGCGAACATTACTGCAACAAAACGATAGGATGATAAGCTGTTTCTTTCACCCATATCGCCGGTAATAACACCGCTTAATGCTGAATAAGGAAGATTGTTTGCGGCATATAATAACAGCAAAAAAGTATAGGTTATAACAGCATAAATAATTTTTCCCTGGTAAGAAAAATGTGGAGTACTGAATGCAAGCAATGCAACTATACCAAGCGGAACTGCAGTGAATAAAATCCAGGGACGAAACTTGCCCCAGCGCGAAACTGTTCTGTCTGCCAACGCGCCAATGATTGGATTAAAACAGAATGCTGCTATCAACCCAACAATTAATATCATTAAAGATGCATGCTCCGGCTTCAGCCCATAAATATCTGTATAGAAATAAGCGAGGTATGTGACCAATGTTTGAAAAACAAGGTTGGCAGCAAGGTCGCCCAAACTGTAACCAACTTTTTCAAGCACTGATAATTTTTGCGGAGCCGCATTAAATTTTACAGCTTCTGCTGCTCCTGCTTTTTCTTCCGGTAATGATAATTCTTCAACATTCATATAGCTATCGTTGTTGTGTTAATTGATTATTGATTTTTTGCTGTTGCAATAACACTATAAAAAGCAGGTTTAGGCTTAAAATTTCTGTCAAATAATAATGGATAATTTGTTCTGCCGCGAATCGGAAAATTGTTTAACCATGACCCGCCATCGTTAACGCCCCAAAATGTAACGCGGCTAATATTGCTTTTATATTTCAGAAACAGCGTAAACAATTTTCCGTATGCATCAGCGAGTGTTTGCTGCACAGAATCAGGCAAAGCTTCTTTATAAGGATTCATAGTTGAATCGCCTTTTGCAGTTGCGCTTACATCAGCCGTTTCTTTATCCCACGGATTTTTTAAAACACTTAAATCAAGTTCAGTAAACATCACTTCAATTCCCAATGCAGAAAACTCTTTGATGCTTTCTTCAATGTCATTGTAAGGAACATTTCTTGCGCTCCAGTGACCTTGTATTCCAACACCATCAATGCGCACACCGGCAGCTTGTATTTTTTTAATTAAAGCAATAGCACCTGCGCGTTTTGCAGGTTGTTCAATGTTGTAATCGTTGTAATATAATTTTGAATTTGGTGATGCTTTTTGTGCCAAACGAAACGCATCAACAATATAATCATCGCCAAGTTTGTCGAGAAAAATATCTTTGCGCAAGGTGCCATCTTCATTCAAGGCTTCGTTCACTACATCCCAGGAATATACTTTGCCATCGTAGTGGCTTGCAACAGTTGTAATATGATTTTCGAAATATTGTTTTACAGAATCTGCATCTTGCATGTGATGCATGAATGCGGGCAACTGGCTGTGCCAAATTA
This sequence comes from Parafilimonas sp., assembly GCA_035547495.1. Lineage (GTDB taxonomy): Bacteria > Bacteroidota > Bacteroidia > Chitinophagales > Chitinophagaceae > Parafilimonas. The sequence goes on from DASZUY010000229.1 coordinate 11,681, forward strand.
AATTGTGTGCATTTACTTTCATGTTATTCTTCTGTGCAAATGCAACGAGTTTATCAGCCAAATCAAAATTGAATTTATTCCATGACGGCTCAATGATTTCAGCCTTCATAATATTTTCCGGAGTAAGTGCATTGAATTGTTGTTTGATGAGATTGTCAGCGGCTGAATCTTTTTCTTCAATCTGCTGCGCATTTATTGCAACGCCAATTAAAAAATCATTTTTGAAAGTTTCTTTTAATGAAGGTGTTGATTGTGCTGTTGCTTGTTGATTGCTGACAGAAAATAAAACCAACAAAAAGCAAAATACAAGATTTATAATTCGATGCTGTTTTATCATGTTCAATTATTTTCGGTTTTAAAAATTGTTTCCCGCGGACCCAGATAAGATGGTTTTAATCCGCCAAAGTCTAACACTACTTTTTGAAGTATCACTGCGGGGCTAATCATCCAATATTTAATAACATGCTTTCCATTTTTGTTTATTGAATGATTGGTCGTTTTTATAATGATGTTGTTTGAAACCCAGTCACTCCATGCAGTTTTATCATTGTCATTTTTATTGATAGAAATAATTTGCGGTTGTTCACCATCAACCGAAACAGCATATTGCAAACCCGAGGAATCGTTATGAAAATTGAGTGTCGGAGAAAAGTATGCATTCAGTTTGAATGAACCTGTATCATACGCATAAAAATCATATTCAAGGTGTGGCGTGTTTGCATTAATATTTTGTATTGATGCGGTTACAGGAAAGGTTGTAATACCATCGCCATCGCGACCAATATTGGGAATTACCTTCCAATGAATATTTGATGCATCTTTTTTTATTGTGAAGTCGGCAGCCTCGATGGAAACATAACCATCTTCTTCATAAAAAAGATTTTGTTTTGGGCTTTTTGGAACCAAATTTTTTGCTGTTTGAGATGATGAATTAACAGCGATAATTTTCGAAGTCGCTGTATCAGAAACATAGTTTACTTCCGGCATTTTCTGTTCATCAGGTTGCTGCCAGTAAGTGTAGCCAATATGCGTTTGATCCATCATGTGATTCCACTTGCCGTTATTTATATGATTATATTCAGCAGAAATGAGAGAATCATTTTTGTAGAATTGTTTTGCTTCGTCAGCATATTTATTTGCCAGCGGATTATTTTCTTTCGCATATAAATTATTCCATGCAACGGCAGTATATAAATTTTGAAGATTTGCAAACGCTTCAACAGGATGCAGTACCAATTCAAAATAAGCATCCTTATATTCTTCAGGCAATTCAGCATTTATTTTTGATGCTTCTTTATACAAGTTGTTCCAGTCATTCGTTACTCTTTCTGCTTTATTATAATTTTTTAAGCTGAATGTATTTGCATCTAATAATTCAGGTTTTCTTCTTGATGCATACTGCGCATATTTTTCAAGTACATCAGCAATTTCTTTTGCGTAAGCTGAACCAAATTGTTTTGTTGCCCATTGCATGTAATAATCTTCGATGTTATCTTCATTCCACTTGTTTACATTCCAAGCATAATCTAAAAAGAATGAAATAGGAAATTCTATCGGTTTTAAATCGCCAACATTTACAATCCATATTTGCCGCACGTCATATTCATAAGCCAAATGCATTTGTTCCCAAACTCTCGAAATATTATTCGTGTTTATCCATTTATAATTTCTTGGGTCGCCAACATAATCGAAGTGATAATAAATTCCATAACCACCGCTGCGAGGTTTATCATTTAGTTTAGGCAAGCGGCGAATGTTTCCCCAATTATCATCGCACAGCAATAAAGTAACATCATCAGGCACACGCATGCCTTTATCATAGTAATCCTGCACTTCTTTGTACAAAGCCCAGTCTTGTGGTGTTTCGCTGGCAGGTTTGCCCGTAACATCTTCAATAATTTTTCGCTGATCAGCCACAATTCTTTCTAATAAATTAATAGCCGTGCCTTGTGTCATCGGCATATCGCCATCACCACGCATGCCAATGGTAACAATGCTTTCATGATGATCCATGTTCTCAATTCCTTTCTTCCAGAATAAATCCAGTACAGCTTTATTGCTGTCATAATTCCATTGTCCTTTGCCGTAACGTTTCCATTCCTGTTGTGCACGCAACATCGGTTCATGATGCGATGTGCCCATTACAATTCCCCACTTGTTGGCAAGAATTGGATTGAGTGTATCATCATCATTAAACGCATTGCCCCACATGGCAGGCCACAAATAATTTGCTTTTAAGCGAAGCAATAATTCAAACATGTGTTCATACATAAGATGATTTACGCCGCCGAATTTTTCTTTCGTCCATCCGCTGAATGCAGGCGCTTCATCATTAATAAATATGCCGCGATATTTTACGGAAGGAGAACCATAACTATAAATGCCATCTTTAAAATATACTTCGCTTTTCTTTTTCACAGGCACATCAGCCCACCAATACCAGGGAGAAACACCAAGCTGTTCCGATAATGTAAAAGTGCCATAAGCCGCACCGCGTTTATCGCTTCCCACAATTACCAAAGCGTTTTGTATATTTTTAATTGGGTTGCTGATCGTTTGCAGTTTGAATGCTTCCCATTTATTTTTTATATCATCAACATTTAATTTTTTTTCTTTGATGAGTTGATTGATGGTTGATGAGCCGCTGATTGTTCCAATAACAATTACATTTTTTATTGATGATGAAATAGAGGAAATTATTTCAGGCTTTTTACCTGTTACCAGTTCGATATCATTTTCTAATAAAGATGCTGCTTTATGAACGAGCCAATCATCGTTTGAATCTACATAAATGGAAGTAGCATTTGAAGATGTAACTATTAAAAAATCGTTGCCTGTATTTTTTTGCACCACAAAATTTTGTGCATGCAATGAAGATGATAGAAAAACTAAAATCGCTAAGCCAAAAATTCTTTCTTTCACAGACTGCATTCGTTATTAAAAAATAATTGGTGATTAAAATTATTGCAACAGCCTCGTTATTTATTCAAGCAACCATTAGAAAGCAATGTAATAAATAAAGTTGTAACCGATTGCACAATGAATTTGTTTTACTATTGTTTTGTTGTATTTATAAAGCCTGGAAATAAACGTCATTTGATTTTACAACGATAATTACAATCATAGGTACAACAAAGGTGCATCGAGGCATGGGTTAATCTGGGCATTCAGAACCCATTAAAATAGAAGCAAGGTGTGGCTGTATTGTTCGACGGTCCAATATGATTTGTATAATGATTTCTTTCATTGGACTTCCTGCTATCAGATACATGAAACTTTTTTGAAAGTTTTTTAAATAAAGCATTCATTATTGAATTTTTGCCCAAGAGACGATTATAGAGCTACCCGACAATTTTAAGCTTACCATTAAAACCACATTTGTTCAATTTTAAATTAAACAAGCGTTGATGCGACGTTTAAGAAATATTGCAGCTGATAGCTGACAATCCGGTTTTTACAGAAAACTACCAAGCAGATAAAAAAAATCATGCAATCGGTTACATTATCAGAAAAAAAATTATTTTTACTTAATAAATTTAAAGTTGGCAAATAAAGAAGTGGCACTTCGTCTTGGGAAAAAGAATAAAGTTTTTACAATCGAGTAATATAAGGACGGGAAGAGTGTTTTTACATTCTTCCCTTATTTAAAAAATATTTTTTCCGTGGAAGAAGTAATATTTTAAAAGATATAAAGCAATGAAACAAAACAAAACAAAATTCCTATAAGGAGAAAATAAGTGAAGCTGTTTCATACTATAATAAAGATCAAGCATTGAATAGTCATTATTCGTAAAACAATTGTATTATAATATTTTCATGGGCAAAAGGTCTAAAATCTCTAAAAAAAACAATGCAACCGATTGCTATTTAATATTTAATACTATTTTAGTCTTTGAAATGTGAATGAATGAAATATAGCCGGAATTGAAATATAAGCTTGGATGCAGCGAAAAGTTTAACTGAGGAGTCTTTACGTAATCGGTTCCAATTCCAAGTTAGCGATTGCCAAACAATTAAAAAACACTAACGACTAAATGAATGATTGCTTTGCCAACGATCCTTAGTAAATTTTATGCAATTCCTTTTACCGATTTCAAAAAAAGAAATCACGTCTTATAAGTTGTAATCAATAACCATAATTGTTTTGTATGAGTAAAATTAAAATTTCCCAAAAAACTAAGCTGTTATTATTGTCTGCGTCATTTTTGTTACTTAGTATAAATTTTTTAGTTGCCCAAAATAACAATCACATTATAGCAGGTAAAGTTACCGTTGGTGCCTCTGGTAACCCAGCCGCGGGAGCCACCATAATAGTAAAAGGCACAAAGAATATTGTAAGCACGGAAAGTAATGGTGATTTTAATATTATAGCTAAGCCTGGCGATGTGCTTGTTATTTCTTTTGTTGGTTACAAATCGAAGGAAATAACTGTTGGGGATAAAACAGACCAACTTGTCATTAATTTAAGTGAAGATTTCAGTAACCTGCAGGATGTAGTTGTGGTAGGTTATGGCAAAACCAAGAAGTCAGATCTGAGCAGTGCTGTTGGAACAATTTCAAATTCAGACCTGAATAAAACCGTAAATGTAACGTTAGATGAAGCCCTTCAGGGGAAAGCTGCTAATCTATATGTAGCACAAACCAGTGGTCAGCCGGGTGCCGGGGCATCTGTAATAATAAGAGGGGTGAGTACTGTAACCGGCAATTATCAGCCACTTTATGTGATCGACGGGGTGCAAATAAGACCAAGTGTTCCAACAGGTGGAACTTATAACCTGCCTTCGGGTTTTGCCAATGAACTGCAAGGACTTAATCCTGACGATATTGAAAATATAAGTGTTTTGGAAGGCGCTGCGGCCACTTCAATATATGGAGCCGCAGGTGCAAACGGTGTAATAATGATTACTACTAAACATGGTAAAGCTGGTCAAACAAAAGTTAGCGCCAGCAGTTTGTACACTATTCAGGAAAGACCGGATGAAAGACCTGTAATGAATTTAAAGGAATATGCTATGTATATACAGAAACTGCAGCCTTTAGGGCTTGTGGGTTCTGTTCCTCCTGAAATAGCCGACCCAACTGTATTAGGGGATGGAACTAACTGGCAAGATGCTTTATTCCGCAATACCAATTTGCAGAAATACTCTTTGTCAATGAGTGGTGGTACTGATAAAACTACATTTTATCTTTCGGGTGATTATCTTAACCAGGATGGTGTAGCACTCGGCTCTGGATTTAGAAGAGGTTCTATCAGGCTTAATCTTGATAACCAGGTGACGAACTGGTTAAAATTTGGCACGAGCCTGAGTGCCTTTGTAACTAAAGAACAGGTTAATACTACTGATGCATCTCTTATAAACATAGCCATTGCCCAGAATCCTACAATACCGGTAAGAAATCCGGATGGATCGTTTGGTGGTCCGGCGCCGGCTCAAACACAGTATGCACAAACTAATCCTGTGGCCTTAGCCCTGTTAGATGATAACTATAATAAATCTTTCGGCGGTATAGGTAATCTTTATGTTGATATCACTCCTATAAAAGGATTGGTATGGCATACAGAGCTTAATGGAAATTATACTTTTACCAATAATTATACTTTTTATCCATTTTATTCACTTGGTACTTACAAAGGAAATCCCACATCCGGCAGCCGTGCAAGCAATAATAATTATTGGACTTCTTTAAACACGCGGGTTCAGTATGATTTTACTATAAAGAAACATCAGGTTACAGCAATGGCCGGTCATGAAGCTACTTATTATGCTTATGAAGGCTTGTCTGCTTCAGGCATAAATTATTCTACGAGCTCTGTGGAGGAATTAAGTGTAGCTGATCCGCATTCTTCACCGGGAACAAGCTATAAAGGAAATGGCGCAGGTGAGTCTTATTTTGGCAGATTAAATTATACATATGATAATAAATACATTGCTCAATTTGTAGTAAGGCGGGATGGAAGCTCAAATTTTGGGGCAAATAATAAATGGGGAACCTTTCCTGCGGTGTCGGCCGCCTGGAAAATATCAGAAGAGAAGTTTATGAAAAGCCTTACGTTTATTAATGAGCTAAAATTACGTGCAGAATACGGTGTATCAGGTAACACCGGTAATAACGGAAGCGCCATTTATTCTAACCTTTATGCTGCGCCGACTGTTTGGGGAGGTGGTTTTCTTCCGGCAAACTTTCCTAATCCAAATCTTAAATGGGAGCAAGATAAATCTGAAAACGTAGGTCTTGATCTTACGATGTTTAACAACCGCGTTGAAGTTATAGCAGATGCGTATATTAAAAATATTTCCAACCTTATTTTAATTGCTTCGGGTCCGGAGGTTTTGGGTGGCAGTTTAAGCGGTGGTTATGGGGGGCTTTTAAGCTGGCCTACCGAAAATTACGGAGGCATGCGTAATAAAGGTTTTGGTATTACAGTTAACACCGTAAACATTTCTACAAAAAGCTTACAATGGAAAACAAGTGCTAATGTTTCTGTTGACAGAAATAAAGTAACTAAGCTTGTTGCACCCATAAACACAGTATATACCTCATGGACAAATAGCACACAGGCGGAGTTTCTTACCGAGGTAGGGCAGCCAATCGGTATGATTACCGGTTATATTGCTGAAGGGCTTTTTCAAAATTATAAAGACATTGCAGATCATGCTATTCAAACATCCAATGGAGTATTAACCATCGATCCAAATCAAGGATCTTGGGTTGGTGACGTTAAGTTTAAGGACATCAGCGGTCCTGATGGCAAACCAGATGGAATTATAGATAACAATGACCGTACAATCATTGGTAATCCATGGCCAAAATTCACTTATAACTTTAATTCATCATTAAGCTATAAAGGTTTTGAGCTGAATTTATTTTTTACCGGCGTTCAGGGAAATGATATACTTAATCTTACCCAGTATCAGTTTGGAAGTCCCCTAGGTGTAGGACCAAATACCAATCATTATAAATCGGTGGTAAATTTTGCAATGCCGAGCAGCTTGAATGCCGCGGATGCACTAAACGTAACTTTGACGAATCCAAATACTAATATATACAGACCTTCATCAGCAGATGCCAATCAAAATGGAAGGATGTCTCAATGGTATATAGAGGATGGATCTTATCTGAAATTAAAGAATGCAAGACTGAGCTATCGGGTGCCTGCAAAATATCTTTCACATACACATGTATTTACAGGTGCATTAATTACGGCACAAGTTCAAAACGTGTTCACTATTACAAAGTATAGTGGTTTTGATCCGGAGGTAGGTATGTTTAATTATAAGGGTGTAGTAAATATTGTTGGAATGGATGAAGGCAGGTATCCAATCACAAGATCATATTCAATTAGTCTTGCCCTAGATTTTTAAAACAATTGAAATTTTTTATATGAACAAGAATATAATAGTAACAATAATAATATCACTGCTGTACACATGTGTAATGCAGAGTTGTAAGAAAGATTATTTAAACCGACCACCACTTTCTGCGCCAACAGCAGGCACTTTTTATGCAAACGATGATGATATATTATCTGGAACTGGTCCTCTATACACCGCATCGTGGAACCCTTATATTGGTACACCTATGAATGCATTTGGAGATGTATTAGGCGGCAATATGGTTTGGGATAACTATCAAGGCAGAGGCGCATATATTAATTTTGCAGTTTCTTCAACAGATGGTAGTGGTTCATTACAGGCAACCTACAATGCTTTTTGGTCTGTAGTTGCAAATGCAAACATAGTAGCTTATAATATTGAAAATGCAAGACCTGGCGCAACAGAGGCCGGCAAAAATTCCGGCTTGGCTGAATGCAGGTTTATGCGGGCAGCGGCTTATTATTATCTCGTACTAAACTGGGGTGCTGTTCCAATCATTTACGATAATATAATTCAGCTAAACGATTCAGCTATTCGCAGAAACAATATTGAAGACGATTGGAAATTTATAATTTCTGATCTTACCTGGGCTAAAGATCATTTAAGTGCTACGCCACTACAGCCTGCGCGCATTACAAAATGGAGCGCTGAAGGTATGTTGGCAAGAGCTTACCTTGTAAGATCCGGGCTTGGACAAAGCGGCGGTAAGCGCAACCAAAGTGATCTTGACAGTGCTAAATATTATGCCGGAGACGTTTGCGATAACAGCGGGCTCTCCCTGATGCCCAATTATTATGATCTTTTTACCAGTAAAAACTTTAGCGGCACTACCGTACCGCAAGAAAGTTTATTCTCATTATTATGGGTTCCAACCGGGGGGTGGCAGGTTGAAAATCATATACAGGCTAATATGGCTTACAGCTCGCTCATTACACAAACGGGTGATGGCTGGGGAACTTCTTTTGGTGCATCGGCCAGTTTATTGCAATATTATTTCGATCCTGCTAATAAAGCCGATTCTATACGCAGAAGAGCAAGTTTCTTTATGCCTAACGATTATTATCCGGACATTAATCAGGCAAATGGCGGATGGCATGTAGACACTGCTCTATTTAATAATTCTAAAATTTATATTCCGGGACAAGCAGGTAACGGCAATGTTAATGACCGTGCATTTATAAAAAAATATGTTATCGGTTCGCCTGCTGATAATGGCGGACTTGGAGGAAGTCAAAATATAAATTTAAACACCTACATGTTGCGTCTTGCTGAAGTGTACCTGATTTATGCAGATGCTATTTTAGGTAATAATCAATCCACTTCTGACCCTGAAGCACTAAAATATTTTAATGCTGTAAGAATAAGGGCAGGTGTTGCTCCAAAAGCATCCATTACCTATGATGATATTTTTCAGGAAAAGAAAATAGAGTTTGCTTTTGAAGGGAATGAATGGTATTACTGGAAGCAATGGTATTATTTTGATCCCACGAAAGCTCTGCAATATTTCAGTAATCAAAACAGGGGTAGTTATAACATCTCTTATAATAACGGTAATCCTTTTGTAACTTTTTTTGGATCAGATAACATGACTCCTGGTAAAGTAACTTATCCCATTACTCCACAAACAGCAGATGTTCCTTTTCCTGAGTCAGAGTTGTTGACGACACCTTCTTTAACTCTGGCGCCTGTGCCATTTGATTTTAGTAAATTAAAATATTAATCTTATTGCAGTATGAAAAAGCTATTAATTATAATTATTGTGATTGCCGCTTTCGTTCCTTATGCCTGTAAAAAAGAAGGGAGTGGCAGCGGGCAACCAGTTGTTACCGGCGTTAGGAGTCTTGATACCACAAAACGTGACAGCGTTTTTACAGAAGCAATGCCGGGTACTTTAATAGTAATAGAAGGTAATAACTTTAACGGTTTGCAGGCCGTGTATTTTAATGACACGTCTGCATACTTTAATCCTGCGTATGTTACCAATAATAATATTATTATTACTATTCCGTCTACAGCACAAACAAACGCAACTAATCCTGACGTAAAGAATGTTATCAGAATAGTTACTGATCATGGCGAAACAACTTATGCGTTCAGCCTGTATCTGGCACCACCGGCAATTACTTCAATAACGTTTGACAATTCAGGAAGTGTTGTTTATATCAACGGAAATAATTTTGAAGGAATACAGAAGATCACTTTTCCTATTGGCAGCGGCAACGACACTGCTCTTTCTTACGAGGTAAACAAAACGTTCACACAAATAACAGCAGAAATTCCTCCCGGAACTCCTTTCCCTGATTCAATTCGGGTGTACTGTACTTTTGGTACAGCTGCATATTCTTATCCGCCTCCAATGAGTATTACATCCGTATCAAATGAAAATGGCACAGCAGGCACAAGTATTACAATAAATGGAACCAATTTCGTTGGTATTGATAAAGTTATTTTTCCAGGCGGGCTCGAAGGCTCAAACATTGTTGTAAAAAGTGTAAATCAACTAACAGTTACTGTGCCTTCAGGTATTACAACAACAGATTCATTACGTGTACAAGGCACACTTGGCAGTGCATCATCACCGCAACTTTTTGATTCGTATATCACACATCCGTCGCCGGGTTATCTTACAGATTTTGAAACACAATGGAATACTGATAACACAGGATTTGTTGGCTGGACGGGCGGTTATGCTCCACCGGAAACTGCAAATACCACTTACCCAGGCGCTTCTAACGGTACAGGAATTTTATTGCAATCGAGCCCAATGAGTGCCAATGCAGGTCCGACTTCACAGGGTAATCCGGGGTTACTGCAATTGAATGATGTTCCTTGGGTTTCTAATACTTCTCAGTCTATAAATGGTTACTCGCTTAAGTTTGAATTATATGTAGCAAGTCCATGGACTAAAGGTGAGCTTTGGATTTCTCTTGGCGATTGGTATGGCTGGTCGAGCTATACAGCAAGATATGCTCCATGGGAAACCGCAGATGGAAACACATTCCAGCCTTCAGGTTGGGTTACTGTTACTATTCCACTTACCGACTTTATTAAGGGCAATGAGTTTTGGCAAACATCGTGGAATTCCAGCGGTGCTCCTGCATCAAAATTTTCAGATTATCCATCAACTGCATTGGTATTTATGATTGCAAATGACAAGGCCGAAAGCGTACCTGCCAATAGTATGAACCTGGCAATTGATAATGTGCGTATCGTACAGGGACAATAAGTATGGTAAAACAGTTCAGAAGAATGTATATTGCTTTATGGGTGATGCTTATTTGCTGTACTGCTTGCAAGAAGTCGGTGTCACCTGGTAGTACTGGCGGCGGAAATACTGGCGGAAATGATTATCCTGTTATAACGGATTCAATATATAACCCTTCGGATCCTAGCACCCCTGCAACGATTGGTTTCTTTGGTAATGCATGGGCTGCCAAATCTTTCCAGCTACCTGGAACTGTTGATGGAACAGTGCCAGCATCAGCAGCCACAGATTCACTCGCCATTAATGTAAATGATGTGTTGGAGAAAGTGCCGCCGTATGTGTATGGTAATAATTCTAATTTATGGATGGGACAAATTGTTACGCAGCCGACGTTGATGCAATATATTACAGAGCTAACTCCGCATATTATTCGTGCACCTGCAGGCAGTGTAAGTGATATATATTTTTGGAATGGAACAGACGCTTCCGCTGCACCTTCAGATGCGCCTGCAACATTAGTAAATGCTGATGGTACAACAAGTGCATCTAGTTATTGGTATGGCGGCAATAATGCTTCATGGACATTTTCTTTAAACAATTATTATACGCTTTTAGCACAAACACACAGTACAGGGATTATTACTGTAAACTACGGTTATGCAAGATATGGAACGAGTAATAATCCTGTAGCTGCAGCAGCACACCTTGCTGCTGATTGGGTGCGTTACGATAATGGCAGAACGAAATTTTGGGAGATAGGCAATGAAAGTTACGGTAACTGGGAAGCCGGTTATCGCATTGATGTAAGCAAGAACAAAGATGGGCAACCAGAAATAATTACCGGTGCATTATACGGTCAGCATTTTAAAGTATTTGCAGATTCAATGAAAGCAGTGGCACAGCAAATTGGTGCCACTATTTATATTGGTGCTACTTTGTATGAACAACCTGCTCAATCTTATGATTATGAAAGTATAAAAACCTGGAACCAGGGAGTGTTTCAACAGGCAGGTAATACACCCGATTTTTTTATCATTCATGATTACTTCACGCCTTACAATGCAAACTCGTCTGTTGATGAAATTTTAAATACAGCAACAGCAGAGCCTGCACGGGCAATGGATTATATAAAGCAACAGATTTCTTCAGCAGGCATTAATATGAAACCTATTGCAATGACAGAATGGAATATCAGGGCAACGGGTTCAAAACAAAATGTTTCATTTATTGCAGGCATCCATTTGGCAAAAACTTTAGGTGCGATAATAAAAAATGGTTTTGGTGAAGCCAGCCGCTGGGATTTGGCAAATGGCTATGATAACGGCGACGACCAGGGTTTATTTAATATAGGAGATGAGCCTAATGCTCCATTGTGGAATCCGCGTCCTGCGTTTTTCTATCAATATTATTTCTATCAATTTTTTGGAGACAGGATGGTGTATGATACACTTCGTGCCACCAATTCAGATATCACTACTTACTCATCTACCTTTTCTTCAGGACAAGCCGGAACAGTTATTATAAATTCAGGAACATTAAGCCATGTTGTGTCTGTTGACTTTCAGCATTTTCCTGCAGGAAAAAAATATTATTGGTATGTGCTAACGGGTGGTACCGATAACGGAGATTTTTCAGGACAAGTTTATGTAAACGGAACAGGACCTTCCGCGCCAACCGGCGGTCCATTAAATTATGCAAACATCAAAGCATACTCAGCACCATTAAACGGAACTATAAAAGTCAACATTCCGCCGAGAAGTGTTGTGTATTTAGTGGCTGATAAAAAGTAAGGATAAATTTCATAAGCATTAAGGTTCACATTTTATACCTTGTTCTAATAATTTTCTTAATCTTTTATGTAAGTGCTTGATTAAATGAAAAGCAAAATTATTATCGCAATGCTCGCATTGCTTGTTTTATTTCACACAGAAAAATTAAAAGCATCTTCTTGTATATACAATATAAAAAATACAGATACTACCATTACTGATTCAATCGGTTATTTGAACGAGATTGTAGCTAATAAACAGAAGTACATTAATAAGCAGCTTTCAGTTTTACTAAACGATTTGAAATTGCAAGCTAAATTTTATTTTTTATCAAGCAGATCGAAGAAACGGAAAGCTAATTCAATATACATATGGTTTGACTCCATTCCCCTTCTTGGTAATACAACTAAGGCATTAATAATTGTATGGACATCACCATTATCAATAGATGATGAAATTTCTGAAACATTTGTAGGCTATCAAGGCAAGTGGACAGATAGTGTTCAGAAGTATTTTGGTAAACAAGTAGTAAAAGACATTTCTTCCTGGGACAATCATAATCCATAAAAGTATATGCAACGAGTTTAGATTAATGCTAATTATATCAAGTATGGTAAACTTTACAAAACATATATTTTTGGCTTTTGTATTATTTTTTTCAATCTTTCAATCCTGCACATCCACAAAAAAGCAAAGCGGTTTTTATTTTGATTTCTTACCATCATCTTCAACAGGAATAGATTTTAAAAATACCATTATAGAAAATGATTCTGTCAACATGTTTGTAAATGAATATACTTACATGGGCGGCGGTGTTGGCATTGGAGATTTTAATAATGATGGTTTGGAAGATATTTTTTTTACTGGCAGCCAGGTGAGTTCGCGTCTTTATATCAACAAAGGCAATATGCATTTTAAAGATGTTACTCAATCAGCAGGTATATCAACCAATGGATGGTGCACCGGTGTAAGTGTAATTGATATAAACAACGATGGCTGGGCTGATATTTATGTTTGCGTTTCAGGCAAGGTAAATGGAGCTCAACGTAAAAACCTTTTGTTCATTAATCAGCACTTTTCAAATGGTGAAGTAAGTTTTAAAGAAGAAGCTGCTGATTATGGATTGGCCGATACATCTTTTTCAACACAAGCTGTTTTTTTTGATTATGATAAAGATGGAAGACCCGATATGTATTTGCTCAATCATACTTTAAATGATAGTCGCCCTAACGATATAAAAGATGTGAAGATTGACAGCAATGCAATTGCGGATGATAAACTTTATCACAATGAAGGTATACCGCAGGGCATGAATCATCCTGTGTTTAAAGATGTTTCAAAACAAGCAGGCATTTTTGAAGATGGTAATGGTTTAGGTGTTGCCGTAACCGATGCGAACAATGATGGTTATCCCGACCTATACGTATGCAACGATTATATACGTAATGATGTGTTGTGGCTGAATGATAAAAATGGCACATTCAGCAACTGCATTGCATCAGCTATAAAGCATCAGAGTTATTCAAGCATGGGCACCGATGCCGCTGATGTAAACAATGATGATTTGCCCGACATCATTACGCTGGATATGCAACCTGAAACGAATGAGCGTAAAAAAATGATGTATTCTTTTTTAAGTCAGCAGCGCCATGAACTGGAAATGCAAAAAGGTTATCAGCCTGAATATATTCATAACATGCTGCAGTTAAATAATGGTGTGCGCAACATAAATAATCGCAGCGAACCTTTTTTTAGCGAAGTGAGCGAAATGGCTGGTATTGCAGAAACAGACTGGAGCTGGAGTGTTTTAATTGCAGACCTTGATAACGATGGATGGAAAGATGTACATATCACAAATGGCTTGGGCAGAGACCCAACCAACATAGATTTTCTTGAGTATAAATATAATACTGTTATGCAAACCGGCGTATCAGAAAATGATCCGCAGCAACGCAAATTTTTTTTAGATCATCTTACTTCATTAGGCAGCGTTGCATTGCATAATTATTTATATAAAAATGAAAATGGATTTTTATTTAAAGATATTTCGCAGCAAGTTGGTCTTACACAACCATCTATTTCAAACGGCGCTGCTTATGCAGATTTAGATAATGATGGCGACCTTGATATCATCACTAACAATATTAATGGCGAAGCATTCATTATACAAAATGATTTGCGCACAAACAACGATACATCACACAGAAATAATTATCTCACTATAAAATTAAATGGTGATGTAAATAATAAAGATGCTATCGGTACTAAAGTTATAGCGTACAGTAAAGGCATTAGCCAAATGCAGGAAGAGTATCCTGTTCGCGGCTATCTTTCGTCGGTCGATAAGAGGTTGCATTTTGGTTTCGGTAATAGTGTTCCTGATTTCATAAAAATTATTTGGGCTGATGACAACATGCAAATCATACAACATCCTTCGATTGACACATTATTAAGTGTAGATTATAAAAATGCAAATGAAAAATATCAGCCATCATTACCACATTCTGATTCTTTATTCACTGATGTAACACAAAACGTCAACACAGATTTTCAACATAAAGAAACACCGTTTTTTGATTACCAGTTTCAGCCACTCATCATGCAAAAATTTTCGCAGGAAGGTCCGTTCATCAGCACTGCAGATGTGAATAAAGACGGGCTTGAGGATTTTTTTATTGGAGGCGCATTTCAGCAATCAGGCAAAATTTTTATACAACAAAGAAATGGAAGTTTTGTAGGAAAAGATTTGGTAACCGGCGCCAAAAATGAAGAAGATATGCAAAGTGTTTTTTTTGATGCTAATGCAGATGGTTATCCTGATTTGCTTATTGCAAGTGGCAGCAGCGAGTTTGAACTTAATTCATCTTATTATCGTCCGCGTTTATATTTAAATGATGGCAAAGGTAATTTTAGTTTAGATGAGCATGCATTTTCGGCCCTCATACGTACACCGGCAAAAAGCATTGCTGCAGCAGATTTTGATGGTGACGGAGATACGGATATTTTTATTGGTGGAAGAGTTATGCTTGGTGCTTATCCGCAAGCGCCGAGAAGTTATTTGCTACGCAATGATCATGGAAAATTTATTGATGTTACAAAAAACGTTTGCCCGGCATTGGAAAATGCCGGATTAATTAATGCTGCTGTTTGGGCTGATGTTGATGGTGATAAAAAACCGGACTTGATTATTGCAGGTGATTGGATGCCGATACGAATTTTTAAAAACAATGGCAGCACATTAACCGAAATAACAGAAAACGGCTTGAACAATCTAAGTGGTTTCTGGCGCAGCCTGGTGGCTACTGATATTGATGGTGATGGCGATATAGATATTCTTGCAGGCAATCTCGGACTGAATAATCCTTTTCATATTAATGCCCAACAACCGGCAGAATTAGTTGCAAAAGACTTTGATAATAATGGTGTAATTGAGCCGGTGTTTTGTTATTACATAAAAAACAATGATGGTAAATATGAACTATCATCCGGCATATCAAGAGACGATTGGGCAAGGCAAATGCCCTCCATAAAAAATACATTCGAGCAGAATGAACCTTATGCTAAAGCAACAATGAATGAAATTTTCACACAACAAATAATGGATAGCGCAACTGTTCTACATTGCAACGAAACAAGAAGCGGCTGGTTTGAAAACAATGGCAAAGGTATGTTTATATTTCATCCTTTTCCATTGCAGGCGCAGGTTGCACCGGTAAATTCTATTGTAGCAATAGACATCAACAACGACGGAATGAAAGATATACTTATTGCAGGCAATGATTATGAAGCGGCTGTTACGCCAGGGGCTTATGATGCGTCGTATGGATTGTTATTAAAAGAGAATGGTAAAGGGCTATTTACTGCTGTTCCTTCTGTTGCAAGTAATTTTATTATTGATGGCGATGTAAGAGATATGAAGGTAATAACTAGCATAAAGAAGGAAAGACTAATTCTTATTGCCGTTAATAATGATAAAATGAAAGTGCTTAAATGCAAATAGAAGCAAAAGCTTTGCGCTAAAAATTGCGTCTATTTTTTGCCTTTCTTCAATGAGGATTCTCTTATTATTAATTCTGATTTTATTACCACTGTATTTGTAAGGTTCATATCCCACAAACCTTTTAAATGATTTATTAAACTTCTTGCAGCAACCTGTCCCATTTCAAAACCGGGATAATTTACTGTAGTTAACTTAGGGCTTACCACTTTACCAATACTATCATTATTAAAACCAACAATCGCAATATCCTGCGGTATGCGTATGCCTTCATCTTTTAAACATTGCATTACTACTGCTGCACAAAAATCATTAGTTATAAAAATACCGTCGGGCAACGGCTTCATAGACAAAATTCGTTTTGCTGATCGTACTGCGTCTTCTTCTTTTAAACCATCTATCACCACTAATTTTTCATCGAACTTAAATTTGTTATCTTGCAAAGCTTGTTTATATCCACGCAATCTTTCGGCATAAACGTTTCTTTTTAAGCTCGACGTAATATGTGCAATACGCTTGCAGCCTTGTTGTATTAGATGCGAAGTTGCATCATAGCCCGCCTGAAAATTATTAATAATAACTTTAGTACCGTCATTACTTTCAAACACACGATCAAAGAAAACGATAGGAATGTTCTTGCTTTGGAATTGTTTGAAATGATGAAGATTTTCCGTGTCAAAAGACAAAGATGCTATTACTCCGTCAACGCGTTTATGAAATAGATTGCTGGCATTTGCTGCTTCAAGCTTTGCATTTTCCGCAGAGTGAACTATAATAAGATGATATTTAGCTTCTGTAACAACTTTCTCAATTCCCGCTAAAACAGAAGTAATAAAATAGCTATTCAATTCATGGAGAATTACGCCAATCGTATGTGTTTTTTGAAGCCGGAGACTGCTGGCAAATGGATTATGGCGATAACCCATTTTTTCTGCCAGGGAATTTATTTTTTTTCGGGTATTTATACTAATGGACGAACTATCATTTAAAGCTCTGCTTACTGTTGCCGGAGATACACCAATATGTTTTGCAATATCGTAGATTGTAACTTCTCTTTCAGTTTTCACTTCTTCTGGTAAAAATTTAGCCATAAATATAAAATAAATCTAAAAAGGTTATGCAACCGATTGCCACTGAAAATAAACTTCGATATAGTATAATACAATTATAATTTAGAAGTCGCAACTTCAACTGAAGATAGAAACCACAAATCCGTTACAAATAAAGCGTGCAACTTTCAACAGTGCACAGAGAGATACGAATCGCTCCTAAAGGTCGCATATAAAAATGAGGTAAAGCCGTATAAACTAACAAAATGCTGAAAAAGAAAAAGCCCGTGCCATTGCGTTTCACGAGCTTTCTTTAATTAATTGAACTTAAAAATATCCTTATCGGCGGAGAGTGAGGGATTCGAACCCTCGATACCCTTTAGGAGTATACACACTTTCCAGGCGTGCTCCTTCAACCACTCGGACAACTCTCCAAAAAATAGTGTGCAAAAATAGAAGCTTAACTTGCTGTTGCGAAAATTTTTTCGGCATTTGCAGTTGTTATTGCAGCAACTTCTTCTAAAGAAATGTTTTTTACTTCAGCTAATTTCTCTGCAATAATTTTTATATAACTGCTTTCATTTCTTTTGCCACGAAAAGGCACAGGAGTCAAATAAGGAGCATCTGTTTCAAGAACTATATTGTCCATATCTATTTGTTTGATAACTGCACTCAAACCGGAATTTTTATACGTAAGCACACCACCAATTCCTAAATAAAAATTCATATCAATAATTTGTTTTGCTTTTTCATATGTGTCGCCAAAGCAATGAAAAATTCCACGCAAACCTTTTTCCGCAAAGGGTTTTACAAAATCAATAGTTTGTTGCATTGCATTGCGCGTGTGAATAACTATTGGTAAATTTTTATTTAATGCCCACTGCATTTGTATTTCAAATGTTTCATATTGTTGTGTGGTGAAAGTTGTATCCCAATAAAAATCCAGCCCAATTTCTCCCACTGCAACAAACGAACGTTTATTTAACCAATTTTCTACGGTAACCAATTCTTCTTTATAATTTCCTGTTACAGAACAAGGATGTAATCCCATCATTGCAAAACATTTACCTGGATATGCGGTTTCTGTTGCAAGTAATGATTCAATTACGCTGCTGTCAATTGCAGGCATATAAAACTTTTCAACACCCGCGTTAATTGCCCTTGTTATTATTTCATTTAAGTTATCTTTAAACTCGGGAAGGTATAAATGACAATGTGTGTCGATAAAAAACATAAAATGTTTTTTTTGAGTATTAAATTGGTTACAATTTTACAACCCCTAAATGTTTTATTGCTACTTTTGGTAAAGTTTTCATAGGGTACGGATTAAAAACGGGCTGAGGTTTCTACCTTAGCCTTTTATATTTGTTTAAAGATGTTTAAATGAAAAACCTTTTTCGGTAAATTTTTTTAATACTTCAGGTAAAGCAAGCTTTAAAGAATTCCATGCTTTTTGGCTATCATGAAAAACAATAATAGAACCTGGAACTGCATTATTAATTACATTTTCCGAACATTTTTCAGGTGTATTTTCCTCGTCAAAATCACCACTTAACACATGCCACATAATTATTTTGTAGCCAAGTTTTTTGCACAAAGTTTTTAAAACAAATGGAGATACTCTTCCATATGGCGGACGAAAAAGCTTTGAATTAATATACTTAGCTGCATCAGTTATATCATCAATATACTTTTCTTTTTTTTCTTTCCATCCGTTAAGATGATTGTAAGTGTGATTACCCGTTGCGTGTCCTTCATTCAATATGCGTTTATAAATATCCGGATGAGATGCAACATTCTTTCCTAAGCAAAAGAAAGTTGCTTTGGCGTTGAATTGTTTTAACTGATCAAGTACAAATGGTGTTGCAGTTTCATGCGGACCATCATCAAACGTGAGATATAAAATTTTTTCTGTTGTTGGTATTTTCCAAACCAATGAATGATTCAATTTAATAAACCATGCAGGAATGCGAACGCTATAAAACATGCAGCAAAATTACATTGTCAATCCCCAATTGGTCAATCTATGTATTAATGACCATAATATTGTTCAGGAGGCATTTTAAATAATACGTTGTGCTGAAACTGAGTAAAATCAAGCATTTCAGCATCGTGTGTATAAACCCAATTGTCGTAACGATCTTTATTAATTACTGGTCCGAACAGCCATTGATTATACGCATCAAAAATTCCTTCGCGCAATAATTGTGATTGAAAATCGAATAAGTGATACGGATAAGATGTAGCTGCAGTACTGTTCCAGTTCAAAATAAAACGTGTGCGAAATGCTGTGATCATTTCAGGAATAATATTGGCAGACGAGGTTGGTTCGAGTGCAACACTCATTGAAGAAGCGACCGCTTTTTCAAAGTCAGTTCCGCTTGTTTTAAGTGTATTAATATTTGATTGACCAGATAAGATCAGTTTGTAATTATTGAGCAATAAATTTTTTATTTCAGCAGAACGCTTGGTTAAACTTTCAATGTTTACAAAGATTTCACTGTAAATAGTGCTCCAGAAAACATTTTTTTCATCAGCATAATATTTTGCTGCATAGTAATAATTACTGCTGTAATTCGGATCTACCTGAATTCCTTTTTCCCATTGATTAATAGCTTCATGCTTGTTATCATATTGCGTTAGCATGTCACCATATTCACTATATAAAACACCGCTCTTAGGAAATTTTTTTAATGCAGCTTTATACATTTTATCTGCTTCTTTATAATCAGCAATCGCTTTGTAAGTAAGTCCTAAAATTTGATAACTCTGTACATCCGCATCATCTCTGGAAGTAATTTTTTTACCAATGTCTAAAGACTTCTGAAAATCTCTGCCGAGATAACTTATATAAGCTTCGTCTTTTAAAAGATCAATATTATCAGGGTATTGCTGCAAGCCTTGCTCCAATATTTGAACTGCGCCGGTAAAATCCTGCTGTTGTGCTGATGCTGTTGCCTGCTTCCGTATTGATTCAACGGTTTGCTGTGCGTAGGTTAAATGTGTGATACAAACGATAAATGTTGTTATAAGAATTTTTTTCATCACTCATTTTTATTACTCGTAAAGAAGATGTGTAACAAGACCGTCACGCAACTTCGGTTCGAACCATGTACTTTTTGGCGGCATTACATTATTAGTATCTGCAATAGCAAACAACTGGTTTATGCTAACCGGAAATAAGCTAAAAGCCATTACACATTCACCGCTGTTCACACGATTTTCCAATTCAGTTAAGCCGCGTATGCCACCAACAAAATCAATGTTCTTATCTGTTCGCTGATCGTAGATGCCAAGGTGTTTGCTTAAAACATTGTTCTGAAGAATATTTATATCAAGCACGCCTAACTCATTATTTAAAAATGTGCCAGGTTTCGCTACTAATTTGTGCCACTTTCCCTGCATATATAATCCAAACGTATGCAAAGCTTCGGGTTTATAAGCCAGCGCTTTTTCTTCAACAACAAAATCATTCTTTAATTCATTTAAAAATTCTTCTGCAGTTAGCTCATGCAACGTTTTTATAACACGGTTATAATCTAATATCTGTAACTGATTTGCAGGAAATAAAGTGGTTAGAAAATAATCGGCAGCTTCTGTTTTTTTATTTAACTCGTTTCTCACTTTTGCTGCAGAAGCGGCACGATGATGTCCATCAGCAATGTATGTGCAATTAATTTGTGTGCTGAAAATATCTGTTATTTGTTTGATGATATTGTCATCGCTGATTATCCATAAAGTATGCGATACGTTATCATCTGTTATAAAATTGTAAACGGCGGTTTTAGTACTTGCCCATTTATCAATAATGTTATCTAATTCAGCATTACTTCTGTAGGCCAAAAAAACATTACCGGTTTGTGCACCTGTTGTTTCGATGTGATTAATTCTGTCAAGCTCTTTAACAGGCGTTGTAAATTCATGTTTTTTTATGATGTTGTTTTCATAATCATCCACACTGCTTAAAGCAACTAAACCCGTTTGTGTGTGGCTGTTCATCGTTAACCTGTATATATAAAAACAGTCTTTATTTTCTTTAAACAGTATTTCGCGTTTTATAAAAGCCTGCAGGTTATCTTTTGCTTTTTCGTACACTTCTTCGCTGTGCACATCAATTTTATCCGGCAGATCAATTTCGCTTTTTGTGATATGCAAAAATGAATTCGGATTTCCTTCTGCTTCTTTTTTCGCTTCTGCACTGCTTAATACATCGTAAGGTTTGCTCGCAACCTGTTTTGCAAATTGTGCCTGTGGTCTTAATGCTTTAAACGGTTTAATTATTGCCATTGAATTATTAATACTTACAACTTGTATTGTATAATATTTATAGATTATTTTCTGTGAAGGTTCTGCCTTTTTCTGTCAACAAAAATGTTTTTTGGAAAATTTCATTTTAGTGAAGAAGAAAGGTTAACAACAAGGATTGCTCAAAAGAACATTCATAGACTCTTTCAAAATTAAATATTATATCAACTATATTTTTGAGAAAAATCTTTCATTAAATCGCACATTGCCTGCACTGTATTTAACGGCATTGCGTTGTACATGGAAACACGTAATCCCCCAACACTTCTGTGTCCTTTCACGCCAACCATTCCATTCTTTTTACATTCGTCCAAAAACAATTTTTCATGCTCAGGGTTTTTTGTTGTGAATGTTGCGTTCATCAAACTTCTGTCTTGTTTATCTACCTTTCCTTCAAATGCGTTTAATGAATCGAGCGTTTCGTAAAATAAATCGGCGCGCTCTTTTGCTCTTCTTTCCATTTCAGCCAAACCACCTTCTTTTTTTATCCATCGCAACGTAAGCATACTGACATACACGGCAAATACCGGTGGCGTATTTAAAAGAGAATTTGCTTCGATGTGATTGCGGTAATCCAATATTGCAGGTATTGCTCTTTTTACTTTTCCTAAAATATCTTTTTTAATTACAACAATGGTAACACCTGCGGCGCCTGCATTTTTTTGTGCGCCGGCATATATCAACGAAAATTTTGAAAAAGGAATTTGGCGACTGAAAATATCACTGCTCATGTCTGCAACCAGCGGCACATTTGCTTCAGGTATAAAATGCCATTGTGTTCCTTCAACTGTATTGTTGGTTGTGTAATGCAAATATTTTACAGTTGGCGGCACAGAAAGTTCTTTCGGAATGTATGTATGATTTTGATCTTTTGATGAACAGGCAATGTGTACGTTGCCAAACAGCTTTGCTTCTTTAATTGCTTTACTTCCCCAAATGCCATTATCGCAATAAGCCGCGGTTTCATTTTCATCCAATAAATTCATTGGTATCTGCATGAATTGTGTTGTTGCTCCGCCATGCATGTACAACACTTCATAAGCATCATCTAACTGCATTAATTCTTTCACTAAGCTTCTTGCTTCTTCCATCACTTGTACAAACCAGTCTGAGCGATGACCAATTTCAAGAATAGATAAACCAACGCTGTTAAAATTTAAAACTGCGGCAGATGCCTGCTGTAAAACTTCATCAGGTAAAATAGAAGGACCAGAATTAAAATTATACATCTTCATGTTAGCACTGAAAGGGTGCAAAGTAAATGGTTTTGAAAGCTAAAGATGGTAGTGTGTATAAGATTTAAGAAATTTGTGAATTTTCTTCAATGTGCGTAACGCCGCCGGATATTGCAAACTTCATTGCGTCTGCACTATTAATATTATTTATTGAACGCACTTTTGTTTTCGGCACAAAATAAACAATGCCCGTTAGCGCATAAGAAAGTGGCACATACACCGCAACATGTTCTAAAAGCTCAAACTGCGATACATCGCTCTGCGTAATAAAGCCAACACGCCAGGTATCTTCTGCATCAACACTTACAAGCACAGGCTTATCAAACTTTTTCCTGTTCCCGCCAAACGCTTCCAGAAAATCTTTTACTGATGTATAAATATATTTTACGCCCGGTGTTTGTTCCAGCACTTTATCGAGCACTTCAACAATTCTTGAAACAATAAATGAAGATGAAATCCATCCAATGAAACTAACGAGAATTATCACAACAATAAATCCAAGACCGGGAATAGTTCGGATAGAACCGTTTGATTCTGTCATTAATTTTGGAAACAAGGTGTAAAGCAGGTTAGGCAGAATGTTATCAATTAAATTAAATACCCAGATAACAACATATAATGTAATGCCGATCGGTGCAATAATTATCATGCCCTGGAAGAAATACTGTAAAAGCCTTTTCCACTCAAATTGCTTTCTTTCTTTAAAAAATGTGCGCTTCATATAAATACTTATGTAAAAACAAATATCACTATTGTAATTGTTGAAATGTTATTTAGCTATTAAAAAGGTTGAGAATTATGGTCTGAATTAAAGAAAAACCATTTTTAAAATTTCAAATTTCTGCAATTAGGCAATCTGTTACCTTTGCCGCTCATTTTTTTATATGAAGGATAAGAATACGATTATTGGTATTGTGTTACTGGCAGTTTTATTTTTTGTTTTTTTCTGGTACACCAATAAAGAACAGTCGGCATATATGGCGAATCAGCAACATATACAAGATTCGCTGCACCGAGATTCATTGTCTAAAATTACACCACAACAAAAAGAAGCAGCAAGATTAGATTCTTTGCGCGCAGATTCACTTTCAAAAATTTCCAAAGCAGGAAACTTCAATAATAATATTTCCACACCCGAACAAACCTATGTTGTAGAAAATAATGTGATGAAGATCACCTTTACCAGCAAAGGCGGCAAGGTAAAAACTGTTGAACTTAAGAATTATAATTCTCGCACTGGCGGCAAAGTGGTCTTAGGTGCTTCGGGCAAAGATGGTGTTACCTATAATATTAATACCGGAAATAATATTGCAGCAACAACCGGCGATTTAAATTTCACTGCATCCCAACTTGTAAAAAATGCAGATAGCAGTCAAACCATTCAATTTACGTTGCAGGATTCAGCACATGCAAGCATCGTTCATCAATTTATTATAAAACCAAACAGTTATTTAATTGACTGGAATATTCTTATTAACGGAACAAATCAACTACTAACAAATAACACCGTTAATTTTCATTTTGTATCGCAGCCAATGCAGGTAGAAGCTTCTGTAGATTATGAAAGAAGAATGAGCGATGTATGTTTTTCTGAAGGCAATGATTTTGATTACATATCTGCGCACACCGATCATACTTTCGAGAAGCCAACACAATGGATAAGTGCGGTGCAACAATTCTTCAACACAACACTCATTGCAAAAAGCAATTTTAATAGCGGCAAGGTAGTTTGGTCGCGCAGCACGGATAGCAGCCAGGTAATTGGTTTGGTTGATGCAACCATGCAAATGCAGGTTCCGGCAACAGCTTCGGTTAGTATTCCTATGCAATTATATTATGGTCCGAATGATTATAAGATATTAGGAAATGCAGCGCCTAATATGGATCAAATCGTTAATCTTGGCCGCGATATGTATTCGTTTGTTCGCCCGATAAACAAATACATTATTATGCCGGTGTTTAATTTCTTTGCAAGTTTTATTTCTACACTTGGTTGGGCAATTGCTTTACTTACCATTTTTATTC
The DNA here is from genome assembly GCA_035547495.1 of Parafilimonas sp. Classification (GTDB taxonomy): domain Bacteria; phylum Bacteroidota; class Bacteroidia; order Chitinophagales; family Chitinophagaceae; genus Parafilimonas. The sequence goes on from DASZUY010000229.1 coordinate 36,642, forward strand.
GCTTAATAACATCACCATTGGTTTATAAAAGTTATAAGAGTGGTGCAAGAATGAAATTATTAAGACCGGAACTTGATGAACTACGAAAAAAATACGGAAAAGATCAGCAGGGCTTTGCAATGGAGCAGATGAAATTATTTCGCGAAGCTGGTGCAAATCCATTGGGTGGATGTTTACCATTATTATTACAGATACCGATATTCTTTGCGTTGTACAGTTTCTTCAATTCAAATATTGCATTAAGAGGTCAGCACTTTTTATGGGCAAAAGATTTGTCAACATATGATGTAATTGTACAGTTTCATACTAAGCTTTGGATCATCGGCGATCACATCAGTTTATTTTCATTGCTTGCAGTTGGTACGAGTTTTCTTATTTCTATCTATAACATGAGTATGACGCCGCAGGATCCCAACAACCCGGCGTTGAAGTACATGCCTTATATCTATCCTTTGTTTATGCTGCTTATCTTCAACTCCCTTCCCGCAGCGTTAACCTGGTATTACACAGTTTCAAATCTTATTACTTTAGGAATTCAATTCACTATTCAGAATTATATTTTGGATCATGAAAAAATTCTTGCAGATATGCATGAGCGCAGAAGCAAGCCTAAAGTAAAAACCAAAAGCAAATGGCAGGAGCAGTATGAAAAGATGATGGAGACACAGAAGAAAGTGCAGGAGCTAAAGCAATCCCAAAAGAAAAAATAATCATTCAGCGGGTTAAGATTTTTTACGGCTCAAATCTTAAAATTTGATTTGATTAATTTTTGTATTTTTATTCTATGAAGAAAGTATCAGACATATTAAATCGCAAGGGCAGTTACGTAGAATCGGTACATCCGGATACAATAGTAATAGATGCGCTTAGATTAATGGCTGATAAAAATATTGGCTCCGTTGCAGTAATGCAGGGCAATACATTTGTTGGATTGATGACTGAGCGCGATTATTCACGCAAAATAATTTTGAAAGGGCGTGCATCAAACGAAACTACAGTTGGCGAGATAATGACTTCCGATTGTCCCTTTATTACAAAAAACGATTCCGTTGAACATTGCATGGAAATCATGTCTTCGAGAAATCTGCGTTATCTACCTGTTATAGAAAATAATAAACTTGATGGAATAATTTCAATCAACGATGTTGTTACAGAAACCATACTCAATCAAAAAGAAACTATAGAACATCTCCAGAATTACATCCATTCTTAATTAGATTTTCATTTGCTTTTAATAGAGGAATTTTTATGATATTTTATTAACTTTGCCGCCCCGAATAAAATCAATCGGGTTTTTTATTATGAGTGAAAATAATATTGTTAACACAAACGCTGATGTTCAGGAGTCTGCCAATGGCAAACAACAAGCCGCGGCAACTACAGCGACAACAAACACACCTGGAACAGAAGCACAAACTTCTGAAAATGCTGAACCCATAGTTGAAAATGCAGTTACAGAATCTTTACCTCAACCTGTTGAAGAGAAAATTGCAGCGCATGATGATTTTGACTGGAGCGTTGATAAACGCAACGTAACACAGTATGCTGACGATGAAAAAAGCAAGTACGATAAGGTTTATGAAAATACTTTCGTAACAATCGAAGACGGAGAAATAGTTAATGGCGCTATAGTTGGACTTACAAAGACTGATGCAGTAATTAACATCGGTTTTAAAAGTGACGGACTTGTTTCTTTAAATGAATTCCGCGACAATCCAAACACAAAGATTGGCGATATAGTAGAAGTAATGGTGGTTGAAAAAGAAGACCGCGATGGTAACCTACATCTTAGCCGCAAACAAGCACGTGTGTTTAGAGCTTGGGAAAGAATTGTTGAAGTGCATAAAACCGGCGAGGTAGTTACCGGTAGTGTTACCAGCAAAACAAAAGGTGGTTTAATTGTAGATGTTTTTGGTCTTGAAACGTTTCTACCCGGCTCTCAAATTGACGTTAAACCTGTAACGGATTACGATCAGTTTGTTGGCAAGACAATGGAATTTAAAGTTGTAAAAATTAATGAAGCCATAAAGAATGCCGTTGTTTCTCACAAAGCTTTAATTGAAAGTGATATTGAAGCACAACGCGCAGAAATAATGAGCAAGCTTGAAAAAGGCCAGGTGCTTGAAGGAACTGTAAAAAACATTACAGACTTCGGCGCATTTATGGATCTTGGCGGGCTTGATGGTTTATTATATATCACCGATATTTCATGGGGAAGAATTTCTCATCCGGCAGAAGTATTAAAAATGGATCAGAAATTACAGGTAGTTGTTTTAGATTTTGACGATGATAAAAAACGTATAAGCCTCGGCTTAAAACAACTTACTCCTCATCCATGGGATGTATTGCCTGAATGGATACACGAAGGCGCTATCGTAAAAGGTAAAGTTGTAAACATTGAAGATTACGGTGCATTCCTCGAAATACTTCCGGGTATTGAAGGTCTTGTACATGTAAGTGAAATTACATGGGCAAACACGCCTATCAATGCAAAAGAATTTTTTAAATTAGGTAACGAACATGAAGCTAAAGTTGTAACGCTTGATAAAGAATCTCGCAAGATGAGTCTTTCCATCAAACAACTTACAGAAGATCCATGGAATAATATTGAAACAAAATTCCCAGAAGGAAGCAAGCACAAAGGTGTTGTTAAGAACATTACTCCATACGGTGTTTTTGTTGAATTGCAACCCGGCATTGGTGGTATGATTCACATCAGTGATCTTAGCTGGTTGAAACGTTTCAATCATCCTGCAGAATATACAAAAGTTGGCGAAGAAATAGATGTAATAATTATGTCTATCGACAAAGAAAATCGCAAGCTTCAATTAGGACATAAACAATTGGAAGAAGATCCATGGACTGCATTGCAAGACACCTTTGCTGTTGGCAGTGTGCATGAAGGAACAGTTGTGAGAAAAGATGATCGTGGCGCCATTGTTCAATTGCCTTACGGACTTGAAGGTTTTGCTCCTAACCGTCATCTTATTAAAGAAGATGGAAAAAGTTTGGTGGCTGATGAAACTGCACAATTTATGGTGATTGAGTTTGATCGCAACGAAAAGCGCATTCTGGTTAGCCATTCAAAAATTTGGGAACAGGCAAAAGCGCAGGAACAGGAAACTGCCAAAAAAGAAGCAAAAGCTGAATCTGATAAAGCTCGTAAAGCTGTAAAGAATATTCAAAGCAAAGTTGAAAAAGCAACGCTTGGCGATCTTGGTGCATTGGCTGAGATAAAAGAAAAATTAAAGAAAGAAGAAGGAGAAAAATAGTCTTCCTTTTACAAAGCATAAAAAAGCTGTTTCATTTGAAGCAGCTTTTTTTTTTGGCTAAAAATAAACCCGGAACCAGAACAACCTAAACTAAGAATTTTCACTTCCCCATCTAAAGCTTTGTTTTTTTAAACCGGCAAGATCAATAATACGATTAACTACAGTTTCAGCTACTTCTTCAATAGTTCCTGGTTTGCTGTAAAAAGATGGTGTAGCAGGGCAGATAATTCCACCTGCTAAAGTAACCGCTTCCATATTTTTTATATGAATAAGATTATATGGAGTATCTCTCACTGCAAGAATAAGCTTCCTTCTTTCTTTTAATATAACATCTGCTGCACGCGTTATAAGATCATCACTTATACCTGAAGCAATTCTGCCCAACGTACCCATGCTGCATGGCACAACTATCATAACATTATATTGTGCAGAACCCGAAGCGAATGGTGCATTAAAATTATACTTATCATAATAATCTATAGCATAGTCTTTAT
>DASZUY010000230.1:0-6696 GCA_035547495.1 Parafilimonas sp.
GCACCGAGCTTTGAGCTACGAACTGTGAGCAGAAACCGCAATAACCAGCATCACCACCATGAACCATTACCTATGAACCATGAGCCACCCCCTAAATCAGAGATCGGAAAATCACTAAATCAGAAATCTTGCAATTATTTCCGTCACATTTATTAAAGGTTTAATCACATTTTGAAAACGCAGCTTTGTATTGCTGATTAATCTTGCTGTAAATAATACAGCATGAAAACAGGTGAAGAATACAGCAGCCTAAAAATAAAATGGCGGCAGCATGAATTTATATTAGCCACGGCAATAACAACAATATTAATTGTAAGTGACCTATGGAATGTATTGCATCTTTCAACTGAAAATATAAACAGTCAATATGCAAACGTATTTGCAGAAAGGCATGTGCCGTTTAACCTGTACAGAAATGTAATTATTCCGCATGTTTCTTTTTTACTCGCTATTTATTTCGCCTACATAGTATTAAATCTTTTCACCATCCCGCGTTTATTGTCGCCTGAAAAATTTGAAGCAGGAACAGTAAAGACTGCTGTTACTCTTTCAAAAATAAAATTCAGGGGCGTTGCAAGAAATGTGTTGAAGAAGTATGCATGGTTGTTTATTCAGCTTGTACTTATTGTATTTGTATTAGGTTGCATTTTTGATGCAGATCAATATTATCTGCACGAATGGCAATTTCATTACCCGGGCTTTTCTGTTTTTTTTCATCGCGATAGTCCTAATTCGCAATTAAGCTTACCCGCCGGTTTTTTTGCGGCTGCTATGATGATAGTTGCATATAGTGTTTATGTGTTGTTGAGAGAAATGAGTCTTCATCAAATCCTTCTATCAAAGCAAAGGGCATATCATATTTCTATTTGTAATAAGATTACTGGCTTTGTATTGCAGCTTGTTTGCATACCGGCGTTTTTGGGTGCCTTCCATATTATTCACGAACGTCAATTTTTTGTAAACTACCTCCTGGTAATACCTGCCATTTTTGCCATGTTCATCAGCAATGTATATTGGTTGTTTCCATTAAAAGGCGACAAACCTTTTTTTAGCAAACCTGTACTGATTCGTTTGTTAAGCACTTCTTTTATTTATGCTTTTCCCTTAATAGTTTTTGTGCATCAAGAACCTGCGCTTGCTTTTTTGTATAGCTGGGCATTACAGTTGTTTATAGTTACGCCTATCACGTGGTGGTATTATAAAACCTATGAAGATAAAATATTGCAGCTGCGTGTGGTTGAAAAAGAATTAGTGAAATCAAAAACAGATCTGCAATTTTTGCGTTCGCAGATCAACCCGCATTTTTTATTTAATACACTGAATACTTTATATGGAACAGCATTGCAGGAAAATGCAGTAAGAACAGCAGAAGGTATTCAACGGTTGGGTGATATGATGCGCTTTATGTTGCATGAAAATAATCTTGCCTTTATTGACATGCATAAAGAAATTGAATACCTGGAAAATTATATCGCGCTGCAAAAATTACGCACGCAATCTTCACCTGATATCGTTATTGAAGACAATATCACTGAACAAAATTGTAATCACAAAATAGCGCCAATGCTATTCATTCCTTTGGTAGAAAATGCTTTTAAGCATGGCATTAGTTTAAAAGAAAGATCATGGATAAAAATTGATCTGCATTGCACGCCAACTGAAATTGTTTTTGAAGTGTGCAATAGCATGCATGTAAAGAATAACAGCGATCCTGAAAAAGAAAGATCCGGTATTGGGTTGAGAAATGTAATGGAACGATTAAAACTGATTTATCCAGGAAAATTCCGCGCTTCTGTGAATGGTGATGGGAAAGAGTTCTTTGTTCAGCTTGCTATACAACCGTAAGCGCTGCAAAAAATTATTGAACATGCATTACAGATAATAACCCAGGACTTTAGTCCTCAGAATAAAAGTTGCTATAAACAGTTGTCTCCTGACGGAGACAGTAAAATGGTCCCAATCCACTAACATTAATTGTCAAAACATGAAACAGGTAAAAAGAATTTTTTGTTCAGCGCGCAATACAACCGTGAGCTCTGCAAAAATTATTTAGTACGGAAATAAAAAAGATAGTCTGCCATATATGATTGCTTCGCAGAAGCTTCCTGTTTGTATGAACGAAATAAAATTTGATACGAAGACTCCGTCGGAGTCGCCTGTTAAACAGGATGCTCCTATGGAGCATAAAAAATGCTATCATGATATGCGGTTACTATAAACAGTTGTCTCCTAACGGAGACAGTAAAATGGTTTCTGATTCCGCTAACATTAATCATATAATCAATCAACATGAAAAAAATAATAGCACTGCTTGCAATGAGCGCAACAATAAATTATGTAACAGCACAAGATTCAACTGCACAAAAATTAGATGCATTGATCACGGCTTATGCAAATCTTGGCAGGTTTAATGGTTCGGCTCTGGTTGCACAGCACGGTAAGATTTTATTGCAAAAAGGTTCTGGATTAAAAAATGCTGACGATAAAACAATGAATGAGGCAAATACTGTTTTTCAAATTGCATCCATCACAAAAACATTTACATCAACTGTTGTTTTAAAATTGATTGAAGAACATAAACTATCGCTGAATGATAAACTCAGTAAGTTCTACAGCGGTTTTCCGAATGGCGACAGTATTACCATCCGTGAATTGCTTTCACATACATCCGGCATGCATAATTTTACAGAAGAAGATACTACCATCAGCGAAACGGATGAACAAAGAATGATTTCTTATTTAAAAACTTTGAGACCGGATTTTGCCCCCGGCACCAACTGGCGCTACAGCAACTCGGGTTACGTGGTACTTGGATATATCATTCAAAAACTAAGCGGCATGAGCTACTGGCAGGCTGTACGAAAATATATTTTTGAACCTTTGCATATGAACAACAGCGGCTTCGATTTTATACATCTTAACAGCAAAGAAAAAGCAGTTGGTTATGATGTGCTGAATGACTCGGTGCAGCAGCAATCACCCATTACAGATTCAACGGTGCCGTTTGGTGCCGGCGCTGTTTATTCAACCGTAACGGATATGTTTAAATGGAATGAAGGTTTACAATCATACAAAATTGTAAATAAAGACCTGATGCAACAGGCATACACACCCTGTGCTTTACACAACTATGGTTTTGGCTGGCAGATTGATTCCATCTATGGCAAAAAAATGGTGTCGCATAGTGGCGCTATCCCGGGCTTCGGCAGCAATTTTGCCCGCATCCCCGGTGATGATGTATGCATTGTTTTATTGAGCAATATCAGCGGTTCTTCGGGTTCTACATTTAATGTAACGCATCTTACCAATAAACTGCTCGCCATACTTTATCACCAGTCGTATATCATACCGGCAAAGAAAACACCGGTTTCCGTTGATAAAGCTGTACTGAATAATTATGCAGGCACTTATACAATTGATGAAATGAATTTAAAAATTGATGTCACCATTGGTGATGATATTTTAATAGCGCAACCTTACCGCAATGGGGAATCGGGACCAACATCGTTCCTGCATCCGTTAAGCAATACGCAATTTTATGATGAGCGCGATGATGAACTGGAGGTTACATTTGATATTGATGCGGCAGGAAAGACGGCGGGTATGAAAATCCTGCAGGCAGGGATAACACGCTATGCTAAAAAAATAAAATGATGCTTACAGCCATTGCCATAGATGATGAACCCGTTGCATTAGATGTGATAAAAAATCTTTCTGTAAAGATCCCTTTTATTGATCTGAAAGCAGCATTCACCAATGCATTTGAAGCCATTGATTTTTTGCGACAAGAAAAAGTTGATTTGTTATTTCTCGATATAAAAATGCCCGATATATCCGGCATTGATTTTATAAAGTCGATCCCCAACCCGCCGATGGTGATATTCACCACTGCCTACAGCGAACATGCGGTACAAAGTTTTGAACTGGATGCCATTGATTATTTATTAAAACCATTTTCCTTATCCCGTTTTTTGAAAGCATGCAATAAAGCACTGGAGCAATACCAACTTAGAAATAACCGCGGCACTCCCTCGTTGTTATCTGTATTTATAAAAAGCGGCTATGAACAGTTGCGCGTGGCATTAGATGATATTCTTTATGCAGAAAGCAACGGCAATTATATCAATTTTGTATTGGCAGATAAAAAGATCACATCAAGGTTAACGATGAGCGAAGCAGAGACCTTACTTCCGGCATCTTTATTTGTACGGATACACCGTTCGTATATCGTAGCAAAAAAACATATTACCAAAGTTGAGAAAACACAGGTGTGGATGGGTAAGACTGCACTGCCGGTTGGTGCAAATTACGTGAATGAAGTGATGGGAATTGTGAGAGGGGAGATGTGAGCGGTGAGGTTTGAGCTACGAGCGACGAGCTGCGAACTACGAGCTAAATCCCGAAGGGATGATAGGATTATAGCATCCAATGAATTAACGCCTAAAAACCCGATAGGGTGCCATAAAGTGAGCGGCGAGCTGTGAGCTTTGAGCTGCGAGCCGTGAGCGACGAGCGACGGGGCTAAATCCCGAACCACGGATTTATTTACTACATTTGTTAACCAACAAACACTGCTCACTAACTTATACTATGTACAGTTTTGTTCATGACATCTGCCGCAAAAAATAAGTATCTGACCGGAACGTTTATTACCAGGCAATGATAAAACAACTGCGCTATATAACAGGTAAATCCAGTTTTAATCTTCCCTTGTTCCTGGTTATTTTTTTTGCGCTGTACTACGGGTTTTATTTCTATGTGGGCATTGTTACACCGGGCGGTAAAACATTCAGTCCCTTTTTGTATCACTATTTAAATATACCGGACTGGTTAAGCATAGCGGTGATCAAATGCACCATGGTGCTGTTAAAAATTGCAGGTTACCCTGTTTATCAAAAATCGGCTAACAATATCACTATCAGCGGAAGCACCGGTGTAACCTTAATCTGGGGTTGCCTCGGTATGGGTGTAATGGTGCTTTGGACTGCATTTATTGCGGCACACAAGGCCACCTTCGCTTATAAGCTAAAATGGATAAGCATCGGGGTTGTTAGTATTTACGCCTTTAATGTATTGCGTATAGCAACAATATTACTGAGCTTTAGATATCACTGGCACTATCCGCAGTCTTTTAATGCGCACAGTACGTTTAATGATGTCACCTATATCATCATCATTATGCTTATGATCATTTTTATCGTTCAATATAACCGGGCGCAAAAAAAGCTTTGAGTTGCGTGCTTCGGGCCTGGAGCTATAAACTATGAATTATATGCTATAAGCTGTAAGTGATGAAAGGTGCGTTACAATAGCAAAACATGAAATGAGCGCAGGGAACGGTGTGGAAGGGAGGAGGTGAAAGGTGAGAAGTGAGATGTGCGCGTTAAGTTTGGAGCTGCAGACTATGACCTGTGACCTATGAACTATAAGCCGGGTGAGATGCGTATCAGGAACGGAACTTACCGGCAGCGCGTTTTGTGGCAGGATGCAATGTCATACAGCACAATATACCCATATATAAACCGGCGGTGTTTAAAATAACATCGTCGATATCGCAAACACCTAAATGAAAAATAAGCTGCACGAGTTCAATGCAGATACTCACCGCAATGCCATAGCATAAGATAATGGTCTTTTTGTAAGGAATAAAAAAACGGAGAAAGAAACCCAAAGGCAGGAACAATACCACATTGCCAACCAGGCCCGCTGCAAAAATGCGCCAGTACCCGGGTGTATCGTACTGTGCAGGGTCTTTTATTTCGGCAATGACATTTTGAAAAGGGATGAGATGGTATTCGCGGGTTTTAAAAAGCCGCTCTCTTTCAGGATAAAAAAAAGTGATCATAAGAAGAAGCGGGATATATAATACGAAAAAAATGAGGTATAACCTGCGAAAGAACAAAAGAGATCGTAAGGCGTAAGTTTTTGCCGGCATTTCAATTGCGCTGGTAATTAATTATGGGGTTATACCAGGGATTGGTAAAGCTGCAGGTATTGCGGTATCAACGTTCCGGGAGAAAAATATTTTTTTATGATAAGGGGTGCGCATTGTTTTATTCTTTCGCGTTTTCCCGTATCTGCCATCGCTTCCTCCAGTTTCTGCCTGATATCCGCCGGTTGCAACGTTGATATCCATCCCAGGTTTTCCTGCACCACAAAAGGTGATAGCCCAATTTCAGCAGATAATAACACGGGCGTGCCCGCATGTAATGACTCGACCACCACATTGGCAAAATTTTCATTGTGACTGGTAAGCACAAAAAGGTCGGCCTGTGCCAACACCTCAAATTTTTCTTCCCTGTCTTTCCAGCCCAGCCACCCGATCCGGTTAGTTATACCGAGTTCTTCGGCCTTTTGCTTTAACGTCTCCAGGTAATCTTCCTCCCCGGTGCCCCCGATTTGCAAACGTATAGCGGCGTTGATCTTACTTACTGCTTCCATTAAAAACTCCAGCCCTTTTTTAGGATGTATACGCGAAAGGAACAGTAGGGTGAATATTTCATTTTGCTTTTTTTGAATGGGCAACTCAGGTAACCAGATAATATTGGGAACAGCCGCACCCTGCCAGCCCGGTATTAATTTCCTGCATTCTGCTAATTCTGCCGTTGATGTTGCGTGCAGCAAAGTTGACTTCAATAAATATTTTCCGGCTAATGACCGGATAATATACTTGATCCTTGTATTTGAATGCTGTAT
>DASZUY010000231.1:0-14935 GCA_035547495.1 Parafilimonas sp.
TTTTGATTTTCATTTGCAGTTTGCAACGCGTAAATAAGTAAGAATGTTTTTTTATTTTGTTTGATATCACCACCGGCTGTTTTGCCAAATTTTTCAGGATCGCCAAATGCATCTAAGTAATCGTCTTGTATCTGAAATGCAATGCCTAGATTTTTTCCAAATTCATATAAATGATTTTGATTGCCTTCTCCTGCTCCGCCAATGATTGCACCCATTTTTAAACTGGCTGCAAGCAGCACAGAAGTTTTTAATTCAATCATTTTTAAATAATCATTCAAATAAACATTTTGCTGTTTCTCAAAATCCATATCGAGTTGTTGACCTTCGCAAACTTCTTTTGCTGTTTTACTAAAAATGTCAATAATTGATTTAAGATAACCCGCATGTATTTTATTCAAATATTCATACGCAACAACAAGCATAACATCGCCGGCAAGCAATGCGGTGTTTGAACCAAATTTATAATGTACCGTTTCAAAACCGCGGCGCAATGGCGCTGCATCCATTATGTCATCATGTATTAAAGTAAAGTTGTGAAATAGCTCAATTGCTGTTGCAACATGCCATGCATCAGCATTTATTTCATCAAACAATTCATTGCCCATTAAACACATTACAGGACGAATGCGCTTTCCGCCAAGATTCAAAAAATAATCATCAGCAGCATACAATGATTGAGGTTCTGTTGGAAAATGAGTAGTATTAAAATGGTTTGAAAACTTAGCTGTCAGTTCTTTAAACGAATGCATACAGCGAATTAAGAATTAAAAATTCAAAATGAAAAATGAATTTATTACAGCCTATAATTTTTCTTTCTTCGGTTTTCTGTTTGATTTTTTTGGTGCTGGCTTTTCTTGCTTACTTGCTTCATTCACCCATTGATAATCCAATTGTCTTTTATCAAGATTTGCTGATACAACTTTTATCATCACCTTATCACCCATACGAAATTTTCTGCCACTTCTTTTTCCAACTAAACTGTAATCACTTTCAATTAAGCGAAACTCATCGTAATTATTCAGATCATTTATGCTGATTAAACCTTCGCATTTATGCGCAACCGTTTCAGCCCAAAAACCAAAACGCGCAACGCCGCTAATCACGGCTTCAAATTCTTCGCCCAAATATTCTTTCATAAACTCAACCTGCTTGTATTTATTAGCAGCACGTTCCGCTTCCATCGCTGCACGTTCACGTTCGCTGCAGTGCTTGCATTTCTCATCCATTTTTTTATCAATGATGGGCTTGTCTTTTAAACAACTTTCTATAATGCGGTGTACCATTACATCAGGATAGCGGCGAATGGGCGAAGTGAAGTGACAATAATTTTCAAAACCCAAACCATAATGCCCGATATTCTCTGTTGTGTATGCAGCTTTCGCCATAGTGCGAATGCCCAATTGTTCAAGCACATGTTGTTCTGGTTTGCCTTGTACATCTTTCAACAACTGGTTAAAACTTGCGGCAATTTTTTCCGGAGAACTCATGTTAAACGTGTGTCCGAACTTTCTTGAGAACTCAACAAATGGTAATAACTTTTCCTCATCCGGTTCATCGTGCGTGCGATAAGGAAAAGGAATGTCTTTTTTATTCACTTTAATCTTACTTACATACTCTGCTACTTTTTTGTTAGCGAGTAACATCATCTCTTCAATCAATTGATGTGCTTCTTTACTTTCTTTTACAACGATGCCAATCGGTTTACCATTTTCATCCAACTTAAATCTTACTTCCTGCGATGAAAAATTAATTGCACCATTTTTAAATCTTTCCTTACGTATCTTCTGCGCAATATCATTCAGCAATAAAATTTCTTCTGCAAATTTTCCTTCATTGCTTTCGATGATTTGTTGCACATCTTCATACGTAAACCGGTGATCTGAATGAATAAGTGTTTTGCCGATCCAGGTTTTTTTTACATCACCGTTTGCGTTCATTTCAAATACTGCAGAAAATGTAAACTTGTCTTCATTCGGTCTTAATGAACACAAAACATTTGAAATATTTTCAGGTAACATAGGATTAACTCTGTCGGGCAAATACACGGATGTTGCACGTTTATATGCTTCTTTATCCAGCTCAGATTCCTCTTCTACAAAATGACTTACATCGGCAATGTGCACGCCAATTTCATAATTGCCTTTCTTTAATTTTTTTATTGATATAGCGTCATCAAAATCTTTTGCATCAGCAGGGTCAATAGTAAATGTGAGCACATCTCTAAAATCTTTACGCTTCTTAATTTCTTTTTCAGAAATGTGATCGGTAAGCCGTTCACTTTCTTCAATCACATCATCAGCAAATGACAATGGAAACCCATTCTCTGCAATAATTCCCTGCATTGCCATATCATTTGCGTTCTCCTCATTTAAAACACTTACTATTTCGCCAATAGGTTTTTTATCATCTTTCTCCCATCTTACTAACCGTGCAGCAACACGCTCTTTATTTTTTGCACCGTGAATTTTATCGAGAGGAATATATAAATCCGGCATTGGTTTATCGGTATCAGGAATAAAAAATGCGTAGTTGGTAGAAAGCTGAATGGTACCGATAAACTCTGTTTGTCTTCTTGAAACAACTTCTGTAATCCTGCCTTCTTTTTTGCCGGTTTCAACATTTTCTTTAAACACTTTTACACGCACTGTATCGCCGTGTAATGCAGTGTTAAAATTTCCTGGTCGAACAAGAATATCGCCGCTTCCATCTGCAATAACAACATAACCTAAACCGTTACGGGCAATATCAAGCTCACCTTTTAATAAATAGGATTGTGAGGAATGATGTTTTGATTTTGATTTTTTATGTTTCATTCATTTCTTTTTTGAAATCAGCTATAAAATCAATAACGCATTTATTAAATACATCTTCTTCATTAAACAAAAATTTATGTTGAACCGGTAAAACGTATAAAGGCATTTCTGCTAACTGATCTTTAAATTTCATTAAACGTACTGCATCTTTTTCTGTAGTAAGAATAATTTTATTTGCTGTTTTTATTTTTTCAAATTTTCTGCCGATGTCTTTTAAATCATCAATAGAAAAAATATGATGATCGCTGTAACTTAATTCTTCATATGTAACTGTTTTTTCTGAGATATATTCTTTTAAAGGTTGCGGATTTGCAATACCATAAACGAGTAAAACCTCTTCGTTCGGTACAAATGGTTTTTTATCTTTTGTAATAATGTGATAAGGTGTTTTATATTGAATAGAAGTAAAAAACATATGCTTCGCTTTATATTTTTCCAACTGTGCGTGTATCTTATTTTTTTCTTCCGCAGAAAAATTTGCAGGACATTTTGTAATCACAATTATTTCAGCACGCTTTGCAGAAATTTTTTGATCGCGCAAATCTCCGGTGGGAAAAAAGAAATCATGCGTAAATAAATTACTGTATTCAGTAAGCAAAATATTTAACCCAGCCTTTATTGCGCGGTGCTGAAATGCATCATCTAAAATAATTACCTGTGTTTCCGGTTTATCATGCAATAATTGCGGAACAGCCACAACGCGCTCCTCTCCCACAGCCACTGCTATATCAGGAAACTTTGTATGAAATTGCATTGGCTCATCACCAATTTCAAGTGCAGTTGTTTGTTCGCCTGCCAAAGCATAACCTTTTGTTTTGCGCTTGTACCCGCGACTTATTGTTGCTATAAGATATTTATCATGTAATAATTTAATTAAGTATTCAACCATTGGAGATTTGCCTGTGCCACCCACAACAAGATTTCCAATGCATATAATTGGAAGATTAAACTGAGCAGTGCGCAGTATTTTTTTATTGTATAACAAGTTCCTTACAATTATTGCAAAGCCATATAAAAGTGAAAATGGTAACAATAATACTCTGAATGAACGAAGAAAAAAGGAATTAAAATTCATGTATAGTTATATCGAATGCATGCAACAATGCTCAAATTTATTGCAGAAAAAACTGAAGTGAATGTTTTATTAGCAACGCCTGTTCCTGAACAAAAGTTGCATTTATGTGTGTACCCGAAGGAATTGTCGCAATTTTTGTATAGCCGCTCCATGCTTCAATTTCTTCTTCGTAATTCATATAATTTTCGTTGAACATCCACCCTAAAACATTAAGGTTATTTTGTTTGCAAACAGATGCAGTTAACAGCGAATGATTAATGCTGCCCAAATAATTTTTGCTAACGAGAATAACTTTTGCATTGAGTTTTTTAATCAGATCAATTATAAACTCATTGTCGTTTAAAGGAACTATTAAACCGCCGGCGCCTTCTATAATTAAGTTTTGAGTTTTCAGTTTTGAGTTTTCAGTTGAATCATTCACGATTGACGGTTCACGATTAACTATATTATTATAATCGTTATAAATCTTATCCAGGTCAATCTTTATTTCTTCTTTTCTTGCAGCAATATGCGGTGATGATGCAAGTTTTAATTTGTAAGTCTCAGGATGAACAATAGTTTTTTTATTTGTGAGGAGTGATTGAATCAACTGTGCATCAGTTCCGCTCTCAAAACCTGCCTGAACAGGTTTCCAGTAATCTGCTTCAAGCGCTTCACATAAAATGGCGGATGCAACAGTTTTACCAACATCGGTTCCAATTCCCGTAACAAAAATTGTATTCATAGTAATTAGCAATTTAAATTTTCAAATTAATTATCCTTGCTGAAAAATGAAAATACGGTTGTTCCATAATTTCTTTTAAAACGAAAGCCTTTATATGTTGTGTAATCGTTCCGCGGCGTATGTTCTAAAACAAAATAACCATCTTCGGCAATCAAATTTTTTTCAACGATGATCTTTGGCAATTCATCAATTGTATTTAGCGCATATGGTGGTCCAGCAAAAATAAAATCGTAATGCTCGCTGCAGGTGGAGAGAAAATCGAATACATCTTGCTTAATAACTTTTGTATTTTCAATTTTAAGATCGGCAATATTTTTTTTTATGAATTGATACATCGCTGTGTCTTTTTCAACAATTGTTAAATCTGCAACACCTCGCGATGCAAGTTCATAACTAATATTTCCGGTGCCGCCAAAAAGATCAAGTGTTTTTGCGCCTTCCAAATCTATTCGTGTATGCAAAATATTAAACAATCCTTCTTTTGCTATATCGGTTGTCGGTCTTGTATAAGGCATTTTCGACGGTGGATGAATTCTTCTACCGCCAAGCGATCCGGAAATAATTCTCATAGTAAATAATTAACGTACGGCAAGAAATAATGTGCCGGGTAATCGCTGAATTCAGGAGAAGTAAATAATGCTTCATCAACGCCGCCTAATTCCAACCCTTCAAGATATTGATAAAGCAAGTCGTATAATTTGGAATGCACATCAATAAAACCGCCGGCAATAATTTTTATATTTTTTTCAAGCTGATATTGCGTAATGATGTTTAAAAGGGTGTAAAGAACTTCTTCCGAATTATTAAAATATTTTGTTTGAAAAAATTGCAGCTTATCATCTTTATATACAATTACAGAAAAATAATTTGGATAGAATAAAAGCTGTATGCTGTCTTCATCCGGTTTTACTATTTGGCAGGCAGGTTGAAATTCTGATTTCGGAAAGATACGGCTTGCAGCATTGTACAAATATTTTTCAACGTTGGTAATAATTAAGCAATCTTCATAATTTCTTACAATAAATTTTGCTGTGTCATCACTTCCATACATTAAAATAAAATTATCTCTTATAAAGTTTTCATCTGCATTTATTGCAGCAGGAATAATTAACTTTTTTTCTGATGTCCAGGTAATTGTTGTAGCAGATACATCAAGGGTAAGTAATCTCGAATGCAACTTTACCTGGTTAATAAGATTTTCAAAACCCGATGCATCATAATCATCGCACTGAAAAAACTCAAACGCGCAGATTTTTTTTTGTTCGGGTTTTTTACACCAGCAAGCCAAATGATTTTTTCCTACTTCAATAAATAATTGCTCGTTCCCAAGCTCATCAGAATATATGCTATATGTTTTTTGAAGCATGAGAAAAGTTTCGCTGCAATGTTACTAAATAACATCAGTTTACTCTCATAATTTATAATTCAACCAATAGAGAATATTATAATGGCAAAACTTTTTTTCCGTACACTTCATTTAAAACTTGCGCCACGCAACCATAAAACGCAGATGCGCCGCAAACGATGCCTTCATATCCGGCAAACTTGTGTATAGATGCATTGCCGGTAAAATCGCCGATCGCTAATAACGCGAAGAGAACTGTCAATGTAAAAAAAACAACTTGTAATAAACGGCTCAATTTTAATGTTCCGATAAACATAAACAAAGTGAAAACGCCCCACAAAAGCAAGTACCATCCCATCGCTGTTTCGCTTGATTTAAGCGCAGCGCCAAATGTAGTAGAAGGTATAAGTATAATTGCAACAAGTGATAACCAAAATGACCCATAAGCAGTAAATGCAGTTGCACCGAACGTGTTATTCTTTTTCCATTCCTGCAAGCCAGCAAATATCTGTGCAATGCCGCCCATAAAAATTCCCATGCCAAGTATCATGGAATCAAGTTCAACAATACCTGCATTATGAATATTTAATAAAATGGTTGTCATTCCAAAACCAAGTAATCCCAACGGTGCAGGATTACCGGTACTATCTTTAATAATCAGTGTCTCATCTTTAATAATTACTTTTTGTGTTGAAGCAACGTTAGTCACTGTTTCCATAATTAAAATTTTAGTTCTTAAAATAAAAACATTTCTGTTTAATAAATAAATTTTATTCGCATTATTAATAGTAGTTCTTATCACAACAGTTTCTTAACTGCTAATTTTGTATAATCAAAGTGAAAGATATGTCGCAATTTATTTCTGAAACCGAACAACCCTCTGCGTACAGGCATCTTGAAAAAATGAGCATCGGTGAAATTATTTCACGCATAAATGAAGAAGATAAAAAAGTTGCGTTTGCTGTTGAAAGATCATTACCGCAAATTGAAGCATTGATAACTGCAATTACAGATCGTATGTTGGCCGGCGGAAAGTTATTTTACATTGGTGCCGGCACCAGTGGCAGGCTTGGTATTTTAGATGCAAGTGAATGCCCGCCAACTTATGGTGTTCCTTATGATCTCGTTCAAGGCATTATTGCAGGCGGTCCATCAGCAATAACAAGGGCAGCAGAATTTGCAGAAGACGATACGAAACAAGGCTGGCTCGATCTGCAGGCGCATAAAATTGCTGAGCATGATTTTGTTGTTGGAATTGCAGCAAGCGGTACCACGCCGTATGTAATAAGTGCTTTAAAAGATTGCAGAAAAAATAATATTCAAACAGGTTGCATTACATGTAATAAAAATACACCGCTGGCTAAAGCTGCAGATTTTGCTGTTGAAGTAATTACAGGTGCTGAATTTGTTACCGGCAGCACAAGAATGAAAAGTGGTACGGCACAAAAAATGGTTTTAAATATGATTTCAACTACAGTAATGATTCAGTTAGGAAGAGTTGAAGATAACCGTATGGTGAACATGCAGCTTAATAACGAAAAGCTCGTTGACCGAGGTGTAAAAATGCTGATGGAAAAAGCGAAGCTGAATGATTACACGTATGCGAAAAAACTTTTATTAAAGTCAGGAAGTGTAAAAAAAGCAGTTGAATCCATTCATAAAACTTAATTGCCGGGTTTCCGATTTTTAGTAATTTGCTCAAACAAATTTTCAGCTATGAAAAAATTTTTACCCGTTACAATCGTACTCTGTGTTCTAACTGTTGCAAACGCCTTCTCCCAATCAGGAAAATTTTTTGCAGTTACAGGTGATCAATTTGGAAGCGTAAACTGGATTGTATTTCGCCAGTTTGATCTTAATGATGCAACAAAAATTAAAACTATATATGTTCCTGCAGAAACAAATGAAGTGGTTTATGATGCATTAACTGCAAGTCCGTTAAATAATAATTCATCTGTGGTTACAAATACAAATCCATCAGCATGTGGATGTTTAAACAGCCGAATGGTTGCTGCCATCGCTTATGATGAAGTTGACAACCGTTTATATTATACAACCATGATGGGCAACCAGCTTCGTTATCTTGATCTGAACGAAGACAAGCCAAAATCTTACGCAGTAACAACGCAACTTCTAAAAAACTTTCCTAATCAGCCTGGTGAAGCCTCTAACATAACACGCATGTGTTTCGCCGCAAACGGATTTGGTTATGCGCTCACAAATGATAATCAGCATTTGATTCAATTCTCTACGCAAAAGCGCGGCGACATAAAAGATCTCGGAAATCTGATTGATGCAAAAACGAATGCCGACAATTCTATTAAAACGCAAATTAAAAGTTGGGGCGGCGATATGATTGCAGATGCAAATGGTTCGCTCTATTTATTTACCATGCAAAAAGGTATATTTAAAATAAACCCGGTTACAAAGATTGCAACTTATTTGGGCACTATTAAAAACATGGCTGATGATTACACTATAAATGCTGCTATGGCGGTGGGCGGCGCAAATGTTATTGTAGCAAGTTCTACTAACACTTCGGCCTATTATAAAGTTGATCTAACAACATTGCAGGCAACAACATTAAATACTGGCAACGCAAAAGTTTATAATGTTTCAGATTTTGCAAACGCAACACTTGCTTTTGATGATAACAAAAAAGTTAGCGCTGTTTCTGCAAAAACTTTAGATGCGGTTGCAGTAAACATTTATCCAAATCCCGTTACTGCACATAATTTTTATGTACAGCTTTCAAATTTTACAAAAGGAAAATATACAATTGAAATAAGCCAGCTGCAAGGCAAAAAAATATTACAGCATGCAGTAAATATTTCAGGTTCACAAACAGAAAAAATCGATTTGCCGACAGGCGTCGCTGCAGGCGCTTATCTAATTAAAATAATGAATGGAAAAGGCGATAGCGTTTATAACGATAAAATAATTGTCGCCAATTAAAAACTGCTAAACGAAACAAAGACCCGCTTGTAATCAGGCGGGTTTTTTGTTTATATGTTGTAATGATTTTTAGAACTTATTACTTTTGAGTAAACCTGCAATATGAACAAACATGCATACATTTTTCCGGGACAAGGCGCACAGTTTAGCGGAATGGGAAAAAATTTATTTGAGTCAAATGAAAATGCGAAGCGCCTTTTTGAACAGGCAAATGATATTCTCGGTTTCAACATTAGTAATATAATGTTCAATGGAACAGATGAAGAATTAAAGCAAACAAAAGTTACGCAGCCCGCAATTTTTTTATATTCGGTAATTGCATTTAAAAATTTGAATGATGCAAAACCTGATATGGTTGCCGGTCATTCTTTAGGCGAGTTTTCTGCATTGGTTGCCAACAATGTTTTAAGTTTTGAAGACGCATTAAAACTGGTCAGCATCCGTGCGAATGCAATGCAAAGAGCATGTGAAATAAATCCTTCAACAATGGCGGCGGTGTTAGGCTTGGCGGATGAAAAGGTAGAAGACATTTGTAAAACAGTTACAAATGAACTGGGCAATGCACAAATTGTTGTTGCTGCAAATTACAATTGCCCTGGCCAACTTGTAATCAGCGGTTCAATGGAAGCGATTGATGTTGCTTGTCAGCGGATGAAAGAATCCGGCGCAAAACGTGCATTGGTTTTAGCGGTTGGCGGCGCATTTCATTCACCATTAATGGAGCCTGCAAAAGAAGAATTGGAAGCAGCAATTGCATCAACAAAATTTAATGAAGCAAGCTGCCCGGTGTATCAAAATGTTGTGGCAAAAGCAGTAACTGATACATCAGAAATAAAAAATAATTTAATAGCACAATTAACAGCGCCGGTAAGATGGACGCAATCTGTGCAGGCGATGGTTGAAGATGGTGCAACACATTTTACTGAAGTTGGTCCCGGTAAAGTTTTGCAAGGATTGGTAAATAAAATTTACAAGGAAGCAGTTACTGATGGTGTGAGTTGATCACATCGTTAAATTATTCATTATTTATTTTCATAATTATGGCACTCGTCACAGGCATTCATCATGTTACAGCATTGGCAGGAAGTCCGCAAAAAAATATTGATTTTTACGCAGGTGTTTTAGGATTAAGACTTGTAAAGAAAACAGTAAATTTTGATGCGCCTGAAGTGTATCATTTTTATTACGGGAATGAAACCGGTCAACCCGGAAGCATTCTAACATTTTTTCCTTACGGCGATATTATGAAAGGCAGACATGGCAAAGGCATGTTGAACACAACAAGTTTTTCTGTGCCTTTGTCTTCACTGGAATATTGGGAAAACCGGTTTAAAAAATTAAATATTAATTATAAACAACCACAGGAAAGATTTGACGAGGTGTTTATTTATTTTGAAGACGAAGATGGGTTGGGATTGGAACTGGTATTTAATGACAAAGATGAAAGGCAAGGTTTTTCTTATGGAAATATTCCCGTTGAAAATTCGATAAAAGGATTTTACAATGTTGAGATTTGGGAGGAAGGTTATGAACGAACTGCCGCAATTTTAACCCAACAATTAGATCATACTTTAATTGCTGAAAAAGGAAACCGTTTTCGTTTTGCTGCCACAAATTCGCCCGGAAATTATGTAGATATTCTTTGTGTGCCTGATAGTTTAAGAGGTTTGGGCGGAAACGGAACGGTGCATCACATTGCATTTGCAACGGCAAATAAAAAAACACAGGAAGAAGTTAGAATAAAGATTGCGCAACGCATGTTAAACCCAACTCCAATTTTAGACAGGCAATATTTTACATCAATTTATTTTAGAGAACCCGGTGGTGTTTTGTTTGAAGTAGCAACAGAAGAACCAGGCTTTGCAATTGATGAAGACAAAGCGCACTTAGGCGAATCATTAAAGTTGCCATCATGGTATGAAAAAAATAGAAACGAAATTGAAGCAGCAGTTACGCCAGTTACATTAAACCTGCAAAATTTTAAATAGTGCATACAAAAAATATTTTCACTGCAGGTAAAAGTTTGAACGAAGCAAAAAAAGCTTTGGTGATGATTCATGGTCGCGGGGCTTATGCAGAAGATATTCTTTCGCTGGCAGGATATTTTAATGTGAAAGATTATGCCTTGATTGCACCGCAGGCAACAAACAATAGCTGGTATCCATATTCATTTTTAGCGATACCAAAAAAGAATAAACCGGAACTCTCGTCTGCCTTGCACTTATTGAGTGAAATAGTTTCTGATATAAATCAACAGGGAATTGATTCTGCTAATATTTATTTTCTTGGCTTTTCCCAAGGTGCATGTTTAATGCTTGAATTTATAACCCGCAATGCAAGAAAATGGGGCGGCGCTGTTGCATTTACGGGCGGATTGATCGGTGATAAAATTTATGCTGAAAATTATAAAGGTGATTTTGAAGGAACGAAGATTTTTATTGGCTCCGCTGATCCTGACGCGCATGTACCGGTTGAACGTGTTCTTGAAACTACCGGGCTTTTAAAAAACATGCATGCAGATGTAACGCAAAAAATTTATGAAGATATGGGTCACACTATAAACAAAGACGAAATAGAAAAGGCGAATGAATTAATTTTTACCTAAAGTCAAAATACCAAACTGTTGCACCAAGCCTTTTGAGTGTTTATAAACCGCCTCCAAAAATTCTTTGTCGTATTGAGCATAAAAACCCGAAACATTTTCAACGCGTTCCTGTAAATTTTTATTAGGGAAGATAATTGATTTCATTTTTTTTATGTGCGATTGCTCTTCATTAAATTTTCTTTTTTCTGCACGTAATAATTTTTTTTCAAGCTCCACCAATCTTTTAAGTGCTTTTGTTTTTAATGCTTCGATGTGATGCGTTAGTGTAACATCAATTTCAGCAGAACGTTTTTCTAAAATCGTATAAAGATTTTCAAAGTCTTTTAATTCACCATTCAGCGCATATTTACTTTCTGTATTGATGTCAACAATTTGTTTCATCAACAAATGTTCTTCCTTAAAAATGTCTTCATCTTTTAAGCCAAGTTTTTTTATGGTTTGATGTTGCTTTTCATCCATCACTAAAAAAGAATTGCGCAACAACAAAACCGGATAAGGAACATTTGCATGTTTAAATACTTCTTTCAATTCGAGCCAGTAAGCCAACTCTCCTCCTCCACCAATAAATGCAATGTTGGGTAAAATTGTTTCCTGCAAAGCGCCGCGTAAAATAACATTCGGGCTAAATCTTTCGGCATGTTCATCAAGCTCTATTAAAATTTCATCTTGTGTAAATTCAAGATTTAAATTTTGAATTTTGAATTTTGAATTTTCAAATTCGATCCGCTCACGTTTGTCATCAATCAAATAAAACAAATTTAACTCTCTTCCTGTAGCTTGTAACTTATAAAACGCTTCTAATTTTTCAGCTGTTTCATTAACTGCCTTGTGTGAGAATTGTTCAGTTAATTCTTTTTTAATTACATGTTTAAATAAGTTTTTAAATGCAACATTATCCGGAATCAAAACAATCAATCCATATTCACCAAACAAACTATTCAGCAATTTTAAAGTTGCTTGTTGAATTGATTCTTTTTCTTTATAACTATTTCTAAAAATTTCGATTAATTTTTTTCCATAGGGCTCAACGCTGATTTGTCCTTCAATTTCATTAATTAACTTTAATAAAGATTTATCAACCTTCATTCTGCCAACAGCGCCTGTTTGTTTTGTTTCCCAAACATATTTTCTTTGGTTGATGGTGATGTTATTTAACTCATCAAGATCTGCATCTTCACTTCCCATAAAATAAACAGGAACAAAATTGTTTTGCGGTAATTGTTGTTTTAATTCCTCTGCAAGTTTTATTGCATGAAAAATTTTATAAACAACATATAATGGTCCCGTGAAAATATTTGGCTGATGTGCAGTGGTTATCGTGAAAGTATCTTCATGTAACAGTAACTGAAGATTTGCATTAACCTTATCATGAATATTCAAATCTTCATATTGCTTTTGTAACGTTTCAACTAAAACTTTTCTGTGCGCAAAATTTTTTCTTTGATGAATTGATTGTTGTAAACCTTCTGTTGTTGACGGAAAATTATAAAACTGCTGAAGCTGCGAATCGCCGCTTAAATAATCAGTAACGAGCTTTGAAAAATAACCGGTTTTATTGTAAGATATATAACTGCAGTGTGTTTCCATTTGCTACGCAAATTAGTGCACTAAATAACATGTTCTGCTACCGCTTCTAAAACTTCGCCTTCTAAATCGTAATCAAAAGCATTGGTGATCTTCACGTTTACAAAATCGCCGATTGGTAATTTTTTATGTGAATGAATGATCACTTCGTTATCTACTTCAACGCTGTCAAATTCTGTTCTGCCTAAATAACGACCAGCTTCTTTTTTATCGATAATAACTTTAAAAGTTTTACCAACTTTTTCAGCATTTTTTTCATAGCTGATTTCCTGCTGTACTTCCATTATTTCTTCAGCCCGTTTTTGTTTCTCTGAAGCCGGCACATCATCAATCATATTATAACCACTCGTTCCTTCTTCATGCGAATAAGTAAACACGCCAACTCTGTCGAATCTTTGTTCTTGCAAAAAAGATTTTAATTCTTCAACATCATCTTTCATTTCACCCGGAAAACCTGCTATTAAAGTTGTGCGTAAACAAATGCCGGGCACTTTTTCACGAATAGTATTTAGTGTTTCAACAATCTCAGCTTTTGTGCTTTGACGTTTCATCAAATACAACATTCTGTCACTTGCATGTTGCAAAGGCATATCAAGATAATTGCAAATATTTTCTCTTTCACGCATTACATCAAGCACTTCAAAAGGAAATTTATTTGGATAAGCATAATGCAAACGAATCCAATGCAAACCTTGCACATCACTCAATCTTTTTAATAAATCAGCGAGCATTCTTTTCTTATAAATATCCAAACCATAATATGTAAGCTCTTGCGCGATGAGCATAATTTCTTTCACGCCACGTTTTGCCAAACCTTCTGCTTCAGCAATTATTTCTTCAATTGTTTTGCTGATATGTTTTCCGCGCATCAATGGAATTGCACAAAATGCACAGGTACGATTGCAACCTTCGCTGATCTTTAAATAAGCATAATGTTTTGGCGTACTCAACAATCTTTCACCAAGCAAATCTTTTTTATAATCAGCGTTGAATTCTTGTAAAATAAAAGGCAATTCAAAAGTTCCAAACCAGGAATCAACTTCAGGAATTTCTGATTGCAAATCGTTGCGATATCGTTCGCTTAAACAACCGGTAACATAAACTTTATCAAGCTTGCCGCGTTTCTTCAAATCAACTTGCGATAAAATTGTATGGATGCTTTCCTCTTTCGCCTTATCAATAAAGCCACATGTATTTACCACAACAATGTTATGATCGAGCTTTGTGTTTTCATGTACCACATTAATATCATTCGCCATTAATTGCCCGCTTAAAACTTCGCTGTCAACAAGATTCTTACTGCAGCCAAGCGTAATGATATTTACTTTATCCTTTTTTAAAGTTCTTGCCTTCATATAAAGCGGGCAAAGGTAATTGCATAAATTAAAAGATAAAGGTTAATAGTTTAGACTAATTCAAAATAAAATAATCAGTAATTAATATTTTGTTTTGCTGTTAATTTGAAGTTGTTCTAAGATCAAATTTTAATTATGTTCAGTTTAAAAAATAAACATGCAATAATTACAGGCGGCGGAAGTGGAATTGGTAAAGCAGTGTGTTTGCTGTTTGCAAAGCAAAACGCATTTGTTCATATTGTTGACGTAAATGAAACAGGCGCTAATGAAACAGCCTTGCAAATAAAAAATGAAGGCGGAAATGCGCAGGTGCATGTTTGCGATGTAAGCAATCAACAGCAAACAGTTGAAGTTTTTAATAGAATAGACAATATTGATATTCTGGTGAACAGTGCGGGTATTTCGCACATTGGAAAAGCACACAATACATCTGAAGAAGATTTCGATCGTATTTTTCGTGTGAATGTAAAAGGCATTTA
>DASZUY010000232.1:0-16347 GCA_035547495.1 Parafilimonas sp.
TTTCCCAACTCATGCCGCCGTTTGTTGAGCGATGAACATATTGTGAAGTGCAATACAAAGTGTTGTTGCCCCACGGCGAAAAAGCAATTGGGTATGTCCATTGAAAACGATATTTCTTTACGTTCACACCCGCACCATCATTTATTTCAGGATATACAGAAACAATTTGATACTGCTCATTGCTTTTATCATGTCGTATCATTATACCATCGTATTCTCCGCCATAAGTTATTTGGGAATTTGTCGGATCAGGTACAATATAGCCGGCTTCGCCTCCTGCTGGTATATACCAATCGTTTTTGCTGATAGAAGAATTTGTTGTGCGTGTTGCAATGCGAACCGGTCCCCAATCCTGTTGCGCACCATAAGCATCGTATGGAAAATCATTATCAAGATTTACATGATAGAATTGACCTGTCGGAAGATCTTCATCCGTCCATGTTTTGCCGCCATTAAACGTAACAGCAGTGCTGCCATCATCGCCAATAATAAAATTATCGGGGTCTTCAGGATTGATCCACATATCGTGATTATCGCCATGTTCCTGGTCAATTTTTTCAAATGTTTTTCCGCCATCAATGCTTTGCCAGAATTCAACATTCATTACAAAAACATGGTTTTCATTTTTCGGATCAACCCAAACGCCACTAAAATACCATGGGCGTTGCGTAAGATCATTTTGTGTTGAAACACGCGTCCATGTTTTGCCTGCATCCATGCTGCTGAATAAACCACCATTTTTGTTTTCAACCATTGCATATACATGATTAGAATTAGATGCCGCAACAGCGATTGTTATCTTACCCAATAAGCCTTTTGGCAAACCTGCATTATTTGAAAGCAACTGCCATGTATCACCACCATCAGTTGATTTATATAAACCACTGCCTGCGCCGCCATCATTCAAACTCCATGCATTGCGATAGCATTGCCATAACGATGCGTAAACGATAGAAGAATTATTCGGATCAAAACGCATATCAATAGCGCCGGTGCTGTCATTCTTATATAAAATTTGTTTCCATGTTGTGCCACCATCAGTACTGCGATATACACCACGTTCTTTATTTGCACCAAACATTTTTCCCATCACCGCTGCATACACAATATCAGGATTTGTTGGGTTGATAAGAATTCTTCCAACCGCAGATGCATCCAGGTTCAACACATGCTTCCATGTTTTTCCTGCATCAGTTGATTTATAAATTCCATCACCCATAATGGCAGTATTACGAATTGCATATTCACCCATCCCTGCAAAAACTATATTCGGATTTGACGCAGCCACAGCCAGCGAACCCACAGATGAAGAATGAAAACCAGAATCAGAAAGCGGCAGCCATGTGTTGCCACCGTCCGTTGTTTTAAAGATGCCGCCACCTGTTGCACCCATGTAATATGTGTATGGCTGATTGATGACACCTGTTACTGCCAAACATCTTCCACCACGCCACGGACCAATGCACCGCCATTTAAGAGTTGATATAATTGATGAATCGTAATCGTCTGCTGTTAATTTTTGTGAGGCAGATTCAGTTGGTTTTTTTTGCGCGAATGTTGTAATACTCGTTACAAACATGATAAGCAGTAAGAAGCGGGACTTCATAATGTATAATTGTAACGATAAATATAAAGCATCTAAACTTTAAATTGAGGACTCAATAAATTAAGTTAAACTAAATTATATAATTGTATTTTGGTGTTTGTATGAAGGCAGCTTTTAATAAAACAGTAGCTTTTACTATGCTTTTTATAGCTGCACTGCCATTAGTTTTTGCGGGCTATGTGCAGGTTGCTGAAGCTATCATTCATCATCAAATGAAAGAAGCGCTTAAACAAAAAAGTTTGGTTATTGTTCGTATAAAATCTTCTCAAATAACCTGGACCGAAAAAGGAAAAGAAGCAAGAATAAACGGGAACATGTTTGATGTTGCCGGTTATAAAATAAATGGCGATTACACAGAGCTTACAGGTTTATTTGATAAAGATGAAGATGCTTTGTTTGCGCAAATTGATACAAGCAATCAAAAAAATAATTTTGATGCAACAGGAAGCACACTGGTTTTAAAATGGTTTAGTTGTTTTTCGTCTGTACAAAAAAATATTACTTCGGATTTTATCAGCACTGAAAAAAATAGTTGCAGGTTAGCCACACAAACTATATTTATTAAAACGCCCTTTTTATCCTTGAACACACCTCCTCCAAAACCAGCTATTAACCTTTGATTAGTTAGTTGATTTTTGTAACAGCATTTCTTTAATTGCCTGCTAAGCTATTAATGCTGCAGCGGTTTATTCACCTTTATTTACTATCACTATGTACAAAAGAAATAAATTACTATTTACTATTTGCTTATTGCTGATTCAGCCTGTAGTTTTTTGTCAAAGCACTTTAAGTGGAAAGATTACCAACAATAAAAATAATGCAGCTTTAGCCGGCGCTTCAGTTTATATTCCTGATATTAAACTTGGTGCGGTTTCAAAAGCAGATGGCAGCTATGAAATAAAAGATATTGCAAGAGGAACTTATCTTATTGAAGTAAGTTTCATAGGTTATGCGCCGCAGTATAAAGAGATAAATTTTCAAGGCAACGAGACGGCAGATTTCAATCTCGAACCATCGAGCGTTGAATATCCCGAAGTAGTTGTTACCGGCGTAACTGCTGCAACAGAACAAAGATCCAACCCTGCGCCGGTAAGTTTTGTAACACGTAATGATCTGCATGAACTGTCTTACAATAATATTATTGATGCGTTGTATTATGCGCCGGGTGTTTCTGAAATCACGGAAGGACCTGCAATTTCAAAACCTGTTATACGCGGTCTTGGATACAATCGTGTAGTTACCGTGAACGATGGTATAAGGCAGGAAGGCCAGCAGTTTGGTGATGAGTTTGGAATTGAGATAGATCCGTACACAATTGACAAGGTAGAAATATTACGCGGACCGGCAAGTTTAAGTTATGGCTCTGATGCTATGGCTGGTGTAATCAATTTTCTTCCAGCACCTACTTTACCTGATGGTCAAATTAAAGGAAGCATTCTTGGCACTTATCAAACCAATAACGGTTTATATGGCGGCTCCGCAAATATTGCCGGTAATTTAAATGGCATAACATGGGATGCACGCTACACTTATACAGATGCGCATGCTTATAAAAATAAGTATGACGGTTATGTGTTTAATTCAGGTTATGGGCAAAATAATTTTAAAACAACCATTGGAATAAACAGGAACTGGGGTTACTCGAGAATCACTTTAAGCAGCTTTGATTTAAAGCTTGGAATTGTAGAAGGCGGGCGTGATGAAGTTACCGGGCAATTCAACCGGCATGTTATAGCTTCTGATGGTTCAGACAGCGTTGCTATTGTTACGCCGGATGAATTAAAATCTTATGATCATAATTTAATAATTCATCAGCATGTGCGCCATTACAAAGCTGTGTGGGATAATAGTTTTGTGTTGGGAACCGGAAGGCTTGGTGTTCGTTTGGGCTTTCAGCAAAATTTGCGACAGGAAGCGAATGATGCAACACTTGGCAATGTATATAACATCTATTTTCATCTAAACACTTTTAATTACGATGTTCGTTATACGCTTGCTGAAAAAAAGCATTTTGAATTTTCTGCTGGTGCCAATGGCATGGCGCAGCAATCGCAAAACCTGGGCAGTGTTTTTTTAGTACCTGAATACAATCTTTTTGATGTTGGTGTTTTTGCGATCGCGAAAAAAACATTTGATAAATTATCAATAAGCGGTGGATTAAGATTTGATAACCGCAGTTTGCATGGAGATGATTTATACATTGACAGCACAGGCGGAAAACTACCGGGTCAATCTCCGGATGCAATACACAGGTTTACCGGCTATAAAACAAGTTTTAGCGGTATTTCAGGAAGCATTGGTTTAGCGTATGATTTTACCAATTCATTTTATGGAAAGCTTAATGTGTCAAGAGGTTTTCGTGCGCCAAATATTGCAGAAAGCGGCAGCGATGGAATTCATGACGGAACTCCTTTTTATGAAATTGGTGATCCAAATTTAAAACCCGAAACAAGTATTGAAGTTGACGGAACGATTGGTGTAACAAATAAAGACATAACTGCCGAAGCCAATCTTTTTGTAAACAATATCAACAATTATATTTTTCCTGTAAAGCTTGCAAGTGTATTTGGCGGTGATTCTTTAAGAACAGATATTACGGTACCCGATGCACCGGACGCTGTTACATTTAAATATATTTCAGGCGATGCAGTTTTAAGCGGCGGCGAATTGACTTTTAACGTACATCCGCAAAATGTAAACTGGTTTCATTTTAATAATACTTTTTCAACAGTAACTGCCATTCAAAAACACCAGGGAGATTCAACAAAATACCTGCCTTACACGCCGCCGGATAAATTAATATCCGGTGTTGAATTCACTTCAAAAAATGCAGGCAAAGCTTTTAAAAATATTTACCTGCGTGCAGATGTGGTTCATTGCTTTGAGCAAAATAAAATCTATTACAAGTTTGGAGACGAAACAGTTACTTCTGCTTATACCTTGCTTAATATTGGCGCAGGGGCGGATGTATGCTCAAAAAATAAAACAATTTTTTCATTGTACATCTACGCAAGCAATGTAACTGATGTTGCTTATCAAAGCAATATGAGCAGGCTTAAATATACCGACCCGAATAATGCTACCGGAAGGATTGGTGTTTACGAAATGGGAAGGAATATAAGTTTTAAATTATTGGTGCCGATTGATTTTAAAAATTGATAGTGCAATGCCTGCACAATTTGCAGGCACTAAACAAAGACGGCAGTGAGACAATACAAAGCCACGTTACTGCGGTTTTTGTTTTAGCTGCTTCCATGCATCTTCCAGTGTTTGCAAATTCTTTTGCAATTGTTTCACTGCATCAATGGTGCGTGGTGCAGGCGCAACATCAGCGTCTTGCAGCAATCCATTCACAGATGCAAAATCACCATTCAATTTTGCAAAACTTATTGAACCTTTCGCAGAATTGTTTTGTAACAGTGCTGCCGTTGTATCAAGTTTTTGAATGGCATCATTAAGTGTTTGTTGTTTTAAGCTGTCGCGAAAAGCTGTGATCTCATGTGATAACTGAATGCAGGTTTTCTGCCCGTTATAACATTGCAATGAAAGATCGAGTTGTTGCTTTAATGCGATGGTTGACGTTTTTACACGCGGATCCATTATGATCGTGATCGGTTGTTTATATACTTTGCCATCAACCGTTAATTGAACAATATATTTTCCCGGCATAACCCATGGAGAACTTATACGTGGCGCAGTATTCATATACACGGCAGTCATCGGGAATGAAATGCCTTCATCTAATGGTTGATAATGTAAATCCCAGATAAAACGGTGTGCACCTGCATCAGCAGAAAGTTTTTGTTGCGGGCGAATCCAATACAAAGGCACATTTACTTCCGGTATTTCATACGGCTTATCATTGCTTGAATATTTTCTTACAAGGTTATTCGCTGAATCAAATATTTCAAGCGTTACTTCATTCGCCGAATTGTTTTCCAAATAATAATTAATGATTGCACCATCTGGCGGATTTTCTCCCGCAGGTTCATCAGGCGGTAAAGGTGTATCCGTATTCATATCCCAACGTACACGATACGTATTTTTTGGTTTGAACAAAACAACAGCTGCTTTGTTTGCTGAAGCCGCAATACTGCGCAATGGATTAATGTCATCCAATATCCAAAACCCACGACCATGCGTAGCAACAGCAAGATCATCATCTTTGATCATCAGGTCGCGAACAGAACTTGCAGGCATATTTAACCGCAAAGATTGCCAGTGATCACCATCATCAAACGAAACATAGGTTTGCGTTTCAGAGCCGGCAAACAATAAACCTTTTTGTTTAGGATCTTCTTTAATTGTATTGATGGGTTCATCGGGTAAACCTGTTATAATTTTTTGCCAGCTTTTGCCGCCATCATGCGTACGATAAATATATGGATGAAGATCATCGCAACGAATTCTATTGATGGCTGCATATGCTGTCTGGTCATCGAAATGCCCCGCATCCATCATCGAAACTTTGCTCCATGCAGTAAGGTCGGTTGGCGTAACATTATTCCATGTTTTGCCGCCGTCATGTGTAAGTTGAATCAAGCCATCATCCGTGCCACACCAAATTGTATTTATGTTTTTGTATGATGGAGCAATTGTATAGATCACGCCACGTTGGTGCAAAGTTTGCTTTGCTTCATCTGTATATGTTCCGATACTTGCAGGAAGATTGCCGTATGTTTTTCTTGTAAGATCAGGGCTAATAACATCCCATGTATTGCCGCCATTATTTGTTTTGAATAACACATTGCCCGCATAGTAAAGCGTTTTTTTATCGATGGGTGAAAACACCATAGGCGCTGTTCTTACAAAGCGATATTTGCCACTGCGCAACACTTCAGGTGCAACATCCTGCACTTGCCCTGTGAGCTTATTATATTTTGTGATTTTTCCTCCATACACAATGTTCGGATTAAGCGGATCGGCAACAACATAACCGTATTCTTCCGCACCAACGGGATGCCATTCACGAAAAGTAATTTCACCATCATTACCTCTTGATGCAATACCAACAGAACCACTTTCCTGCTGACCGCTGTATAAATTATATGGAAAATCATTATCGGCACTTACATGATACAATTGGGCAGTTGGCTGATTGTACCACGAGCTCCATGTATTGCCGCCATTCACCGTAACCAATGCGCCCTGGTCTCCTGTAACCAACATGATATTTGGATCGTTTGGATTTACCCATACATTTTGATAATCATCTCCGCCCGGTGCACCCCGTAAACCAACCCAGGATTTACCACCATCAACAGATTTCCAGAAAACAATGCTTGCAGAATAGATCGTGTTCGGGTCTTTCGGATCAACAGCAATTACCGGTGCATCGCCGCCGCCGATGCGAGCTTCAGGTCTTCCGTCACCGGAAATTCTTTGCCAGTGTTCACCTTTATCATCAGAGCGATACATATCCATTCCTGTTCCCGTTCCATATTCATTTTCTTCTGTGGTGCCGATAACGAGATATAAAATATTTGAGTTTGACGGAGCAATGGCGATATGCGCCTGCACCAAACTATCACTTAAACCATTCTTTAATTGATGCCATGTATTGCCACCATCAGTTGATTTAAAAATGCCGCCTTTTGTTCCATCCCATTCCGCATTTTCCCACGGACCTTCCTGCGCCTGCCACATGGTTGCATAAATTGTGTTTGGATCAGATGGATCAATTTCTACATCGTCACCACCAGTGTTTTCATCTATATAAAAAACTTTTTGAAAACTCTTGCCACCATCTAAGGAACGATAAATGCCACGCTCTTCATTAGCGCCATACGGGTGACCAAGTGCTGCAACAAAAATGCGGTTCGGGTCTTTTGCATCAACTGCAATTTTTGGAATTTGTTGTGCATCGCGCAGTCCCAAATGTGTCCATGTTTTTCCTGCATCAGTTGATTTATAAATTCCATCGCCAACTGAAAGATCCGGGCGATGTAAACCTTCACCGCTTCCCACATAAACAATATTTGGATCAGACGGAGCCACCACAACCGTTCCGATCGATCCTGTTGGTTCATTGTCAAAAACAGGTTTCCATGTTCTTCCATAGTCAGTAGTTTTCCAAACGCCACCATTGTTCACGCCGATATAAAATACATTTGGTTGCTGCGGCACACCGGCTGCTCCAACCGTTCTGCCACCACGATACGGACCGATAGAACGCCAATGCATTTGATTATAATAAACTGAATCATTTTGTGCGCCGGCTTCATGAATAAGCGTAAATAAACCAAGTGCAAGAATTAAAGACTTACAGGAATAAAAAACTTTCATGTTTAAAAGAATTGCGTTGAAGGTAATAATTAATAAAAACGAGACACAGGAAAGCTTTTTGATTTTTCTTTCATTACTGCTGTGTTTGATTAATTTCTGTGTGGAAGCTGCGCCCGAAAGCCCTACGACTTATACTTGCGCCTGGGTGCGGACGCCAACACAGGCACGTCACGGACGCCTGCAACTGCAGAAGTCGCTAACGTTTCGTTTTTAAATCGCATTCTTAGAACAACCTCGGAAAAAAATTGAGAACACACAGACAAGCAAGTATTACACACTAATATTTTATACTGAAGTTTTTACCTTCATAGTATGGCTGATGCATACAGAATAAAAGACCAATATGTTGCTTACTTTATTACATTAACTGTTATTGATTGGGTGGATGTTTTTACGAGGAAGGAATACAAAGACACACTGATTGAAAGCTTAAAATATTGTATTCAAAATAAAGGCTTGCATGTGTATGAATTTGTAATCATGAGTAATCACTTGCATGCAATTATTTCAAGCGATAAGTTACCGTTGAGTGATATTATAAGAGATTTCAAAAAATTTACGGCTAAACAAATCATAGAACAAATAATCAATTCAAATGAAAGCAGGAAAGAATGGCTATTAAAAAAATTTGCATTTGCCGGTGCAAGAAACAGTAATAATAAAACTTACCAGTTTTGGCAACAGGATTATCATGCAGTTGAATTAAGTAACGAAAAGATGTGGCGGCAACGTACAGACTATATACACAATAACCCGGTGCGTGCCGGCTTCGTAGAACATGCGGAAGATTATTTGTACAGCAGTGCAAGATTTTATTATAATAAGAAATGTTTAATTGACTTGGCTGCTAAATAATATGCATGCTGATTGAATAGGAACTAAGCGAAGTTTGCAACTTCGCTTGTATTATTCTGAAGTTTTAAACTTCATTTATTGTATTGTTTTAATGCTGAAGAAAAGTTATAAACTTTAAGATAGATGTGGCGAAGTTGCAAACTTCGCCAAGACACCCGAACACTTCGCCGAGCTGGGGTTATGTTGCAAAAAAAAGACCGAGTGGACATGATATAACTAATAAATTCAATAAGGACCATGGAGGTGCAATTCCACCTAATGTTTTGGAGCTAGGAAATAACGAGTCAAATAGCGTTTACATGCTTAAGTCAGCGGAAAAAGGATTAAAACCGCATCCTGCAAGATTCCCTAAAAGGTTTGCGGAATTTTTTATTAACTTTTTAACTCAAGAAGAAGATACTGTTTTTGACCCATTTGCTGGTTCTAATACTACCGGTTATGTCGCGGAACATTTAAATAGAAAATGGATTTCTTGTGAAATAAATGAAGAATATATTAAGAACAGTATGCTTCGATTTGAAGAAGAACCAGACCTTTTCAACAACGGAGAAGTAAAAATAAATGGCTACGCTACTAAACAAGTCTGATTTATTATATACAGTTGCCGAAGCAGTTAAAGAAAGTGGATGGAACATTATCTATCTAAACAATGAGCATCCTTTCAAAATAAAAATCTTCAAAGACACTGAAAGCTTGTTTGTAAGAATAATAATTTATAACATTACGCATGGCGGCGGCTACATGCGTGCAGAAAACGAATATAGAATTCAATGGAAAATAAGGGAACTTGAACACGTTGCTAATTACTACAAAACTTTAATTCTTGGTTATTATCAACCTCTAAATGTTTTCGCAGGTTGGGATATATCTAAACATCCTTCGCCGAAATATTCCGCATCTTTTCAAATCAAAGTAGAAAATTTAGAAAAGGCTTCGGTCAGTGGCTTTTCTCCGTGTGATAAAGGAAACGAAGAAATTGCGATAGCATTTAGACCAGATTTTTTTGCAGAATACGTAAGAAATTTAGAAGCACTGCATACGTTTGGCGAATCGTCAAATGACTTTAATATTTTAGAAGAAGTAACTGAAAGTGAAACTTTGGTAAATGATGATATCATCAACAGCGTATCGCCACCAAGGCAAAAAGCGTTGAAATTGATAAGCGAAAATCAACGAGATAAAAGTTTTCGTGCAAGAATTCTAAGAGCTTATAATAATCGTTGTGCATTTACTGGGATTCAACTTAAACTTGTGGATGCTGCACACATTATTCCAGTTGGTGATGAGACTTCAACTGATGAAACTATGAATGGAATAGCTTTGTCAGCTAGTTATCACAGAGCTTATGATGCAGGATTAATAACGTTTACCGAAGAATATAATATCGTTTATAATCGTAACCAAACAAATAAATTAGAGGCTTTAAATTTAGTTGGAGGTATTGAGACGTTTCTTAGCAATCTTAGGGAAGTTATAGATGTACCTCCAGACAGAAGAGATAGACCACATAGAGATTACATCTCAAAAGCAAATAGATTGAGAGGATGGAACAATTAATTCCATTTTGAAAATTTTACTTTTAAATAAATTTCTTTGTTTTTTTTAATTTTCAACATCTTCAAATTATCTATATGTGGCGTTTCGATTTGTAATTCGTTACATACTTCTAAAAAATTTTGAATTGCTCTATGAAAGTCTAAAATTTTAAAACTATAAAAATCTGCAGCGCCTATTTTACCATTCACTTCAGTATTTGTAATAGAAACTTTCCACTCAAATGCGTTTACATTAACCGGTTTATTACCATCCCAAACAACTCCTTTTGACTTTTGGTCTTCCTGAATAGTTTGTATTATTTCCTCACTACAAATGTTCATGGGCGTAAATATATTGGTTGAAAATTTTATAAAAATATATCATGCCAATTTTGTGAAATATTTCTTGAATAGATGTTAACTGTGTCAGTAAATGATTTTCAAAACTTTATTGAAATGTAATTGTCAATGGCTGCGTTGCAAATTCAGCGGATGTTTGGAGAATCTTTGGATAATAAGTTTTAGTTCCAGTCATGTTGCTTTCGTTTATTTGTATTTGCACACTTGAAGCGCCTGCAGCGAATGTGACATATCCATAGCTGACTCCATTGCTATTACATAATTCTGGATTAACAGTTAGCTCTCCTTCATAATTGAAAGCTGTGCCACTACATTTCATTACTTCAATAACTATATTACCTGAAGACCTATCCACACTTACGATTCGTGCCTTAATGACCCCAGAAGTATATGAAAGACTTGGAGAACAATAATAACTACCGCTTACATCACAATCTTGATATTGACCAACCGGCGGAAGTGTTGTATAACTTCCTCCACTTGAAATTCCATTTCCTGTAACTGTTGTCAAGGTTGGGCTGTTTGATGCATCTGAATATACTATTATATTACTACTGTATGATTGAACTGAAGTAGGAGAAAAATAAATGGTTACGTTTTCTGAACCGCCTGCTTGAATTACAGGTGTATAACTTGAACGGGAAAATCCACTTCCATTGGGCACATCAATATTGCTTATAGTAACCGATGCATTTCCTGTATTTGAAATAGTCAGTGTGGAATTTTGAGTTTGTCCTACCGTTACATTTCCAAAAGATAAATTACTAGGCAATGATACAATTTTTGTTTGTTGTTGTGTTTGTACACCAGTTCCACTTAATGAAACTGTTTTAGTTCCGCTTGTTGCATCACAGTCTATTGACAATGTTTCTGAATAAGTCTTTGCAGTAGAAGGTTTAAATGTTACATTAACTGTATGAGATGTTCCAGCAGCAATTGGTCCATTATCCCAATCACCGGTAAAATCTGAAGATGAATAATTGATTTTATTTACTGTTAAAGTTGCATTTCCTGTATTTGTTATTGTTAGTGCTTGTGTTGAAGATTGTCCAATATTAATATTACCAAAACTCAAGCTAGTACCTGATAAAGAAATTATTTTAGTTTGCGTTTGTTGTTGTGTACCATTACCTGTAGCTGGTATTGTAGTGGGACTATTTGATGCATCAGATGTAATAGTTAATGTCTTATCTACTTCGCCTGCAGCAGTCGGTGTGAATGTCACTTTAAGTGGTGAATTACCATTTGCAGCAATTATAAAATTTGTTTTATCAACTGAATATGGTGCATCAATTGAAACGTTAGAAACATTTATTGGTGTGCCGCTATTATTTGTTAAGGTTAAAGTTTTTGTAGCGCTGCTGTTCACTTGTACATTTCCAAAATTTAAATCACCGGAGATTCCTAAATATTTATTTGTTTTGGAAAAATTTGTCATTGTATATGCTTGATAAAAAATACTAGGATTTTGTACAAAGTCATAATCAACCCATATTGTTCCATTATATCCCCATTGATTTCCATATGAATTAATTAATTTAAAAGCATGCTTGCTATCGTCCCATCCATATAGAACTGCAGCATGTCCTTCTGATGAATATAAAGGAGCAACAACCTTTTTCCATATTATATCATCACTTGAACTTTTTGCAGTTTGAAAAAAAGCATCAGTAAGAAATCCAATTATTACTGGCTGACCGTTATTAATAAAAGCTTTAATTGCAGAAGCACTTATATTGTTTAATCTACCCCATGATTGTATTTTATTATCTGATGCTTCATTTATTTGGTCAACTGTGGGTTTTGTAGCACACCCGCCATCTATATAAGGCATTTGATCAATTGTACAATCCCCTAAATACTGTAATGTTGTAAGGTTGTCTTCTTGCTTTGCATCACTCGTACAAACTCCCGGAATGGAATTTAATTGATTATAAAGAAATGAAGGCGAATAAATAATTCCATTTTGAATATAATCTATGCCATATTGATTATGATCCATTATACTTTTTGTCATTGCCGCTGCAAAACTTGTACAAGCTCCTTCAGAGGCTTGATTGCTTGTAATTGAGGGTGCTTCAAGTATATACTTTGAAGGTAAAGTTCCACCGCCAGTTGGAGTTTCAGCGACAGGATTTTGTTGATACGAAGAATCTGATTCCAATGCTAATCCTAGTGAATGACTTGGTGGCGGCGGTGGTGGTGGTGGATTTGTTCCAGTACTATTATTGTCTCCGCCTTGTTTTGTACACGTTATTAATGAAAGCGAAATGATAATAAAAATAAACAGTTGCTTTAATCTAACGAAAAATTGGTTTGCAGTTTTCATTTGGCAAGGTTTGAAATGTTAGTAGTCGTTATAAGCAATTAAATGTATTAAGAAAAATAATACTCACAAATATTTTTCTTATAAAAGTTCAATTAGAAATCCTACTGCTCAATGGCTGCCCGATTGAAGTGAATACCCCGCTGAAGGTTTTGTGATTCCAAACAAAAAAAGCACCGCTCAAAAATTGAACGATGCTTTACTTAAAACTTATCACTTATAACTTATAACTCATCACGCACTACGCCACTTTCGCCAAGCCCATTTCCTGCACCACCGGTACAAGGTTCACGCTTACTTCCAGTAGTTCACCTCTGCCCACTTTTAAGATCATGGTTTGAGATGCAAAACCTTGTGCAGAAAAGCTTACTTCATACATGCCCGCTTTCATCTTAATAATTTCAGCTACACCCAACAGGTTGCTTACGGCACTCTTATTCAGCGCAGCAATTACCATGGCAGCATCAGCAATGGCAACACCATTGGCAGCATCAATGGTGGCAATAATACCGGTATGGCGTATACCCGTTATATGTAGTTTGCGGTTGTTACGGTATTCGTGTACCAGGTTGGTATCGGCAATACCATGAATAATAAGGTCGTCCATTACGGCAAGCATCGCATCAATGGAAGCCATGGTAACTGCAATGCCCTTTGTGGCGGCTTTACGTGCTGCACGTGCATTACCACTGCCCGGTTCAGCCGCTTTAAAGTCGGTAATACCATCGCCGATTGCTGTAATATCGCCGGCGCTTACATTATACGATAGCAGGTCTGCTGCCAGCGGACTTATACCATCATAAATGTTTTGAATTTTTGCCAGTGCTGCATCCTGCGGTGTACTAAAAAAGTCGGACACCTGCACGGAAAAAAGCGTTTCAAGCACTGCATCATTTTGGTCAATAGCATACACCATCGCTTTGCGTGCCGTTTTCACAGTGTCTGCAACCAGCGAAATCAAAATGTTGTTCTTGTTGTCTGTAAAACCAGAACTTGGTTGTGCCTGCTGTTCAATAAAACCATCCAGCGTTGTGTTGGCATTAGTAAATGTGGTGATCTGGGTTACCAGTCGTGAAAAAGCTGCCCATGCAGCAGCATTGGCATTTAAAAACGCGAGTACTTTTTTGTACATGCGGTTTTTTGCAATTTGTCTAAAAGTCATAAAGTCTCCTTTTTGTTTTAATGAATAAATATTGATAAGCAAACAGGTTTGTTTGCAATTATCCGGTAGTAATAGCATTCCCAGCGTTACGCGTTACGCGTTGCGCATTACACGTTATGCATTCAACATGCAGTTAAGTAGCATTTAGCTTTGGTCATCAAACATTATGAACGTGTCACATTACATTATGACGCTGTCATGTTACATTTTGAATGTGTCATGTTGCATTTAGAACGTGTCATGTTACATTTAGAATGTGTCATCTAATGTTTAGAACCTGTCATCTTACATTTTGAGGCTGTCATCTGGCGTTTAGGAACAATCATCTTACGTTTAGGCGCTGTAATCTATCGTTTAGCTACATTTAAGCAATCGCATTATATAACAGGCAGTGTTATGTTTTATTTTTAGCATGTCTTATTCAAACAGGGTAAAATCTTTTTACTCCGTGGAAAGTTATAAGTTATAAGTTATGAGTGATAAGTGAAGAAGACGTAACGCGGAGGGCCTAATGCTGAACTGCTCACAGCTCACTACTTACTGCTCACGGCTCACAGCTTTCTCAATTCTTCGTCACCACTTCATCTAAATTCAACATGGCGTTGGCGACAACAATTAGCGCTGCTGTGGATGCATTGGTTTGCCCGCTCATGCCACCACATATTTTGCATGTAGCCGCAGGATCATTTGCATATTGTGCGTAAGCAGTGTTGTACAACTGTTGCAGGGCAGCGAGTTTGGCGGGCTCAATGGGTTTATAAAACATGCAGGTGTAGCCGTAGCTGATGAGCGTACTAACCGATGCGCCTACATTTTGCTGCTGCATGCGTTGCGCAAAATGGCGTGCAATATCAATGTATGCAGAATCGTTGAGCGTTACCAGTGCCTGCAACGGCGTGTTGGTGCGTATGCGCCGTGCGGTACACACTTCACGGTCTGCACCGTCAAACATAATGGTGGCGGGGTAAGCGGCGGTGCGCTTCCAGTACGTGTACACAGCGCGGCGGTATTGGTCGTCGCCTTTGCTGGTAACCCAGGTTTGGTCGTTCCATGGCGATTGCCAGATACCTGCTGGTTCCCATGGCATCACGCCAGGTCCATACATTTTATTGCAGAGCAAACCGCTGATGCATAAAGCCTGGTCGCGTATTTCTTCTGCGCTTAAACGAATGCGTGGCGCTCTTTCCAACAACTTATCCTGCGGGTCTTTTTCCAGTGCTGCTGCGGTGATTTTTGAATCTTCGCGATAGGTGGCGCTCATCACCATTTCCTTGAGCAATGATTTTAAGCTCCAGTTATAATCATTCATTAATTGATAAGAAAGATAATCGAGGAGGTCTTTGTTGGTGGGCTCGATGCCTTGCGTGCCGAGGTCTTCGAGTGTTTCGGCGATGCCGGTTCCAAACAATTGTTCCCACAAACGGTTGACGATGGTTCTTGATGTGAGCGGGTTTTGTTTATCGGTTAACCATTCGGCTAAACCCAAACGATTGCGCGGTGCGTTTTTAGGAAACGGATTGAGTGAATGCGGAACATCGGGCTGCACTACTTCACCTTTTACGAGCCAGTTGCCTTTTTCAAAAACATTGCTTACGCGATGCATGTAAGATGGATTGTCCATCATCACCGGTGTGGTGGCAACAGAATCGTTGCAGAGTAAATTCCAGTATGTTTTGTTGATGTCGGCATAACCGGGTTTATCTTTTCCGTCTAATTCATGTGTGAAATAAAACCAGTCGAACAACACACCGCTTGCATCAGGTTTTTTTAAGTTGGGATTTTCGTAAGTGAAGAAGAGATCATGATAACCTGTAATAGGTGTCTGACACTTTTGAAGTGTCTGACACCTGATCGTCCAGTTTTTTGTTTGTTGAATAGGAATCGTTGCAATGCTTTCTCCGTTTGGTGCATCAAGATGAATTGTCCAAACACCGCCAGGTAAAAAACCATTGAAGCGATAGATGAGTTCTGTTCGGTTGGTGAGATCAACATGTTTTAAACGTGCAATGGCATGGTTGCGGAAGATGAGCCATTTGGTATCATTGAGTTCACTGTTGGTAAAACTATCTGAGCGCAAAGAATTATAAGCAGGCTGCCAGGTTTTTAAAAATGTATACACACGTTTGGCTTCATCATCAGCTGCGTTTTGTCGCAGCCAATTTGTTACCTGTAACACTTTTATGCTGTCATCGGTTTTGTATTCACGTAGTAATGGATA
>DASZUY010000233.1:0-7166 GCA_035547495.1 Parafilimonas sp.
AAACTCTACGCAGCATTTATTGTTGCATCAGGTATTGCATGCACCACGCTGCAAGCACAAACAAACACATTTCCCTCAAGCGGTTCGGTAGGCATTGGCACTACCACCCCTGATCCATCTGCAAAACTGGACATCAGAACAACGAACAAGGGGTTACTGATGCCGCGGTTAACACAGGCTCAGCGCAATGCCATTCCTTCACCGGCAAATGGCTTACTTATTTACCAGACAGATAACAATCCCGGCTTTTATTACTACAACGGTACTGCATGGGGCAACGCTTCTTATTGGAAAACCAATAATACAGGAACTTATATTTATTATAATAAAGGAAACGTGGGAATAGGCACAGGAACGCCGCACGCAAGGCTGCAGGTAACAGCAGGCACTAGCACAAGTCTTTCTGGCGGAGGTTACGTGGTGATAGGTGATACAAACAGCTACAATATATCAATGGACAAATACTTCATCCAGGGAAGATATAATAACAGTGCAGGCTATCTTTATCTAAACTATTTTGGCGGGTATACCTATTTAGGACCAAGCGGATCAGTATTTATTGACGCGGCTGGAAATCTTGACGCATTTCATCCTGTTGGCGCGAATGGCTACTTTAATTCAAGCTATGCACTTAATGTTAATGCTAACAGTGGCATTTCGGGAATACAGGTTACCGATCCAGTTGATAATTCAATTCTTAGTTGCGCAAAGTCAGGCATTAATACAGGTATATATGTTTCAAAATCGAGCACTTCAACAGGCACTCCTGTTATTGAAGGCTATAGCAGTGGCTCGGGCAGCGGCGTTGAAGGATACTCAAGCACTTCTTATGGACTATATGGCAATAACTATAGCGGTGGTTCAAGTGGCGTTTACGGTTATTCTGGTGGTGGAACTGGCAGCGTTGGAGTAACCGGTTCAGTTAGTGGTGTTGGTTATGGCATGGCCGCATATGGGGATTTAGGTTCCGGCATTTATGCAACTTCAACCAGTAACTATGCAGGATATTTTGCCGGCAATGTATTTACAACAGGAACTTATAACAGTTCAGATCTAAAGCTAAAACAAAACGTAAAAGATGTTACAAGTGCATTAGACATAATCGCCCAACTTCATCCTAAAACATACAATTTTAGAAATGATGGTAATTATAAATTAATGAATCTGCCTACAGGCACACATTATGGTTTAATAGCGCAAGACGTTGAAAAAGTGTTGCCCAATATTGTAAAAGATTCAAAGTTTGAAACAGGCATGTCTAAGCCACCTACACCAAGAGATGGAAACTCAAAAGAAAGCGGAACTAATACTCAAAAACCAACATCTTCTGAAACTATAGATTTTAAAGCCGTTAATTACACTGAACTTATTCCACTTCTTATTAAAGGCATGCAGGAACAGCAACAGGAAATCGATGCATTAAAACAACAGGTTGCAACTTTAACCGGCAATACAAGTTCAGCTGCATCTTCTGCACAAGTAGCTACTTTAACTTCCGCAGCTTTATTTCAAAACGCACCCAATCCTTA
The DNA here is from genome assembly GCA_035547495.1 of Parafilimonas sp. Lineage (GTDB taxonomy): Bacteria > Bacteroidota > Bacteroidia > Chitinophagales > Chitinophagaceae > Parafilimonas. Next base: position 1,530 of record DASZUY010000233.1, read on the forward strand.
TAAAAACAATACAACCATTCAATATAATTTACCTGCAAAATTTTCTTCAGCACAAATAGTTGTTACAGATAATTCAGGAAAAACTTTAAAGCAAATAAATATTTCCGGCGCCGGAAAAGGCTCTATAAATATTAATGCTTCTACATTAGCAGCAGGTACATATAATTACTCTTTAATGATAGATGGAAGATTGATTGATACAAAACAAATGGTACTAACAAAATAAGTATTGATTAATTAATTTTCTAAAAGGGCACTTATAATAAGTGCCCTTTTGTTTGAAGAACTTTTGTTAAACATTTCGATACATAATATGGCCAAATGTTAAGAATTAACTTTGCCAAAATTTATTAAATGAAAAAATGTGCAACACTGTTTACAATTTTATTCTTTTTAATTACAATTTTTTCGTGCAACACAAAGCCTGCAAAAACTGAAAACGCAACAACCTATAAAAGCAAAAACAGCGACTCTTTTAATCTTGCATTTGATAATGTTTTAGGCGAATATGACCAATTAAGAAATGCTTTTATTAATTGGGATACAGTTGCTGCCGACAAAGCCGCATTAAATTTAGAGCACTTTATCATTGATGTTCCTTATGAACAATTAAAAGATGATGAAGTGGCAACAAAAGCAAACAGTATTGCGCAAAATGCTGCGGCGTCTGCAGAAAATATCTTAACGCAAGATTCTATAACCAGTAAGCGAAGAATGTTTTATACACTATCCGAAAGCCTTTACAATTTAGCAAAGACCGTTGGTTATGATAAAGCAATTCTTTATCACAAAAAATGCCCGATGGCTTTTAACGGCGATCAGGAAGGTTGGTGGTTTTCAGAATCAAGAAAAATTGATAATCCATATTTCGGTAAGTTTCATCCCAAATACAAAAATGCCATGCTCGATTGTGGCAGCGTTGAAGATTCTATAAATAATATTCACTAAGATACTTCTGCTTAACCCCAATGTTTAAAGCAATAAAATACTTTGTTTTGATTATTGCAGTGTTTGCAAGTGCTCAAACATTTGCACAGGAAAAGTTTACGCTAAAAGGTTATATAAAAGATTCATCAAGCGGCGAAACGCTTATTGGCGCAAGTATTTTAATCAACAATGAAAATCGTGGTGTAACTACAAATCAATATGGCTATTTTTCGCTAACACTTCCGCAGGGCAATTATCAAATACTCATTTCTTATATTGGTTATGCGCCACGAATAATGAATCTTAATTTCAACAGTGATATGTCAAAAGATATTTTGCTTGCTCCTGTTTCATCAACTATAAACAATGTTACTGTTACAGCACAAAAAAGATTGAACAATGTAAAGAGCGCGCAAATGGGTCAGGTTGATTTAAGCATTGCAACCGTAAAATCTTTACCATCATTTTTAGGCGAAACAGATATTTTAAAAACATTGCAACTCTTGCCCGGTGTTCGTAATGCCGGCGAAGGCAATTCCGGTTTTTATGTGCGTGGCGGCGGTCCAGATCAAAATTTAATATTACTGGATGAAGCGGTAGTTTATAACACGGGACATTTATTTGGCTTCTTTTCTGTTTTTAATTCTGATGCCATAAAAAATCTTACACTTATTAAAGGTGGTATGCCGGCACAATATGGCGGTCGCTTATCATCTGTAATTGATATTGCAATGAAGGAAGGTAATGTAAACAAGACGCAAGTTGATGCAGGCATTGGTTTAATTGCTTCAAGATTTTCTATACAAGGTCCAATAGTAAAAGACAAAGCATCTTACATTATTTCCGCAAGAAGAACATATGTTGATCTCTTAATAAAACCATTTATTAAAAAGAGCAGCAGCTTTTATGGCTCCGGTTATTATTTCTACGATCTGAATGCGAAAATGAATTACCAAATTTCGAACAACGACCATATTTATTTAAGCGGCTATTTTGGAAGAGATAAGTTTGATTTTAATAATAGCCGCCGTTCATTCAGCACAAGCATTCCATGGGGAAATTCAACAGCAACATTCAGGTGGAATCATGCATATAACAAAAAGCTTTTTTCAAATCTTTCCCTAATCTATAACGATTACAAATTTGATTTTTTTGGAAAGCAGGATAATTTAAACCTCGATCTTTCATCAGGCATAAAAGATTACAATGCAAAATTTGATGTTGATTATTTCGCATCTACTTCACACAAAGTAAAATTTGGAGCGGAATATATTTATCACACTTTTTATCCGAGTGTTGTAAGCGGCAACCAGGATTCTATTGTATTTCATCCTGCAAACATTCAAAAAAAATATGCGAATGAGTATGGCATTTATATACAGGATGATTGGGATGTTAGCAATCGTATCAAAATAAATTATGGTGTTCGTTACAGCATGTTTCAGCAAGTTGGTCCTTACACAAAATATACAGAAGATGCAAACGGCAATAAATTAGACAGCAACTTTTATGGTGCAGGCAAACCAATAAAAACTTATGGTGGAATTGAACCGCGTTTTACAATTCGCTACACGTTAAACAACACCAGTTCGCTTAAAGCATCGGTTACAAGAAATCTTCAGTACATACATCTTGTAAGCAATGCTGGCACAACATTACCAACAGATATTTGGGTGCCTTCAACTTATCGCGTAAAACCACAGGATGGTTTGCTGTATGCAGCAGGATACTTTAAAAATTTTCAAAACAACATGTTTGAAACATCGCTTGAATTGTATTATAAAACCATGCATCATCAAATAGAATATGAAGAAGGTTACACACCATCGTTAAGCGATCCTGAGGAAAGTTTTGTTTTTGGAAAAGGCTGGAGTTATGGCAGCGAATTATTTATAAATAAAGTAAGAGGAAAATTAACGGGTTGGATTGGCTATACACTTTCGTGGACATGGAGAAAATTTCCTGATTTGAATGATGGTGAAAAATACCCCAGCAAATACGATCGTCGTCATGATCTTTCTGTCGTTGGTATTTATGAATTATCACCCAGGTGGAAACTATCATCAACATTTATTTTTGGAACTGGTAATGCAATTTCTTTACCTGAACGTTTTTATTTTATTGATGGCGTGTTAACGCAGGAATACAGTCGCATCAACGCATATCGAATGAAACCTTATCACCGGCTTGATGTTGCAGCTACTTATATACCTCAGCATAAAAAACCGAAAAGATTTTCTGATGAATGGGTGTTTAGTATTTACAATGTTTATAGCCGTGAAAATCCTTACTTCTATTATTTTGACCAGGAAGGTGGCGTTGATAGTGGTACTTTAAAAGTAACTGCAAAACAGGTTTCACTTTTTCCCATTATTCCAACGGTAACATGGAATGTTCATTTTTAACTTTGAGATGATAAATAAAAAATAGTAGCGTAGTGATTGCACTACATCATTAAAATAATTTTATGAAAAACACTAAAGTTAAAGACAGCGAGCCAACACCTGAAAATATTAGAGGGTAAAGAATACAATCCTGCAAACAGAGATTTTCAACGCACGGAAAATGAAACAGACGATGTATCAAAATCTGAAAAAGAAGAAATGGAAAAAAGAAAAGAACGGTTAGAACGAGGCGGTACAACACCTAACAAAAACAGGATAAGCTAAATTAAAAGGTCACAGCACATTGTGACCTTTTTTAATGAGCTGTTTAAGCAGCAACCCATAATTGAGCAGTTGGCAATTCTGCTAACGAAAACCCTTTACATTCGCCCGGCATAACAACACTCACCGCATCTGTAATAACTTGAACCATTTTTTGATCACTTACTATAGCAATCTTATGCCAGTTAGAAAAATATTTCAAACCTGCTTTCAAATCATCTACCCATGCACCCGGAGTATAGTTCGCTACACTTGTTTCAAGTACCATAAGCAAATTCATTTTTCCAAACTTTTTGTGTACCGATTCTAAAGCAGGAAAAACAATTTTTTCATAATCGTCTTTTGTTACCTGCTGTACGGCGCGAATGCCAACCACGTTTTCCGGTAATCCTTCTATTAGTTGTAACATTAATTTCTATTTAATTATTATCTGGATTTTTTAGAACTTTTCTTCGCCGATTTTTTTGCTGACTTCTTTGTTGCCGATTTCTTAGCTGACTTTTTTGTTGAAGATTTTTTTGCTGATTTTTTTGATGCTGATTTTTTCGCAGACTTCTTTATTGAAGATTTCTTAGCACTTTTTTTAGACGCAGATTTTTTAGGAACCTTTCCGCCTGCTTTTCTTGCTTCAGACAAACCAATGGCGATTGCTTGTTTTCTGTTAGTTACTTTTTTACCGCTTCTCCCGCTTTTCAATTTTCCTTCTTTCATTTCATCCATGCTCTTCTTTACTTTTTGCTGAGATTTCTTTCCATACTTTGCCATGATGATTGATTTTAATGGTTAATAATAATATCATCATCAAAATTTTTGCCATGTATTATTTGTAGTGCACATTCACAAACTTCCCGCTGGTAATTTTTAAATGTTTATGGCTGCCATCGTCCGTGTAACTGAAGTTAAAATTTCCACTAATAATTTTTTTCTGCTTATCAATTGATGTCACACTCATTGTTCCGTTATAACCTACAGCATAATCATGTTGTAATGGAAAAATATAAAGTGCAGGATAGCTTAAATTGTTTGCAACTATAACGGAATAAACATAAGAGTTGTCGTTGTCAATAATTTTTAGGCGATAATAAATAAGTATATTGAAAGAAGGATTTACCATTGGTGGTTTTTCGCTAAATGAGTAGGAATGGTCTCCTGTACCAACAGCAATAACTGAACCTATAGAATCAAAGTTAAGCCCGTCATAACTTCTCTCTACAACAAAACGCTTTGTATTATTCTCATTAACTGTTTGCCAATCCAGAGTAATATAGCTACTGTCTGGGATATCAATCTTACCCGTAAAAGTTTTTATTGTTTGTTTAAAGGTTATAACAGATGTAGTATCATTTAATGATTGCAGAAAAATATAACTTCCATCATTTTTCTTTGCTTCTATTTCAAAATAAGCTGGTGTGCCAGGTGGTGCATTAAATGGCGCTCTGAATGCAAACACTGAGTCTGCTTCCCAATGCGCTCCATCAATATCAGCTTCGAATGCAACTGCTGAAGAAGGACTATCATTATTCTTTTTACAAGACGTAATGGCAATAGTTAGTAGTAGTAAAAGGATTGAAAATTTTCTCATAAGAATTTTATTCTGCGTAAAGATAGATGAAACTAACATAGGTATTAATTTGCATCAACAATGTTTCAATCAAAGAAAAATATTATTGTTGGAAGAAATCCTGTTGTTGAAGCTCTAAAACAACAAGCAGGTATTGATAAAATTTTATTGTTTAAAAACGCTTCAGGTGATGTGATAAATGAAATTCGCAAACTTGCAAAAGAGCAAAATATTCCTGTGCAATATGTGCCGAATGAAAAACTAAACAGCTTAACCAACATCAATCACCAAGGCATCATCGCTTATCGTTCTTCTGTTCAATATCAGGATGTTCAATCTGTAATTGACTGGGTAAATAACAATGGCGAAACGGTTTTATTTCTTATGCTTGATGGTGTAACTGATGTGCGTAACATTGGAGCAATCGCACGCAGTGCTGTGTGTTGTGGTGCGCAGGCAATTATAATTCCGGATAAAGGTGTT
>DASZUY010000234.1:0-1745 GCA_035547495.1 Parafilimonas sp.
AATGACGTTAATCATGTTTTTTTATTAAACATGACATATAAATGACAATCAACATGACCTTCATCACGTAGATGCAGATGTATCTAAATTATTTTTGCACGAACTGATGAATACAAAAAGTTTTTACGTAGCCGGAATCAATTATAAAAGAGCTGAAGCTGAGACCCGAAGCCAATTTGCTTTAGATACAGATAAATGTTCGATGCTGTTAACGAATGCTCCGGCATTCTCAATTGATGAAGTTTTTGTTTTATCTACCTGCAACCGCACAGAAATTTATGGTTTTGCAAATGACGTGACAGAGCTTACAAATTTACTTTGCACGTACACTGCAGGTAATGCAGAAGATTTTTTAAAGATCGCTTACATTAAAAAAGATGCAGAAGCGGTTGAACATTTATTTAAAGTTGGCGCCGGTTTGGATTCACAGATTTTAGGCGATTATGAAATTGTTGGTCAGTTAAAAACTGCAGTAAAATTTGCTAAACAACATCAACGCATCGGAGCTTTTACAGAAAGATTAGTGAACTCAGTTTTGCAGGCATCAAAAGCTATTAAAACAAATACGCAGCTCAGCGGCGGCACGGTGTCTGTTGCGTTTGCGGCTGTGCAGTTGATTCGCGAATCGATTATTAACGTCAGCGATAAAAAAATTCTATTGTTAGGTGTTGGAAAGATTGGACGTAATGCGTGTAAGAATCTGGTAGATTATCTCGGCACAAAAAATATTACATTATTAAATCGGTCACATGAAAAAGCTTTTTCATTAGCGAATGAACTTGGTTTAAAAGCTGCTCCTATTGCGCAATTGCAAAATGAAATTGATGTGGCTGATGTAATTTTAGTTGCTACCAATGCAGATTCGCCCGTCGTTTTAAATTCCAATTTCAGAAACAATAAACAAAGACTTGTTATTGATCTTTCTATTCCCTGCAATGTAGAAGAAACAGTTCGTGAATTGCCTTTTGTGAAACTGGTAAACGTTGATGAGCTTTCAAAAATGAAAGATGAAACATTAAGCATGCGCCAGGCAGAAATACCAAAAGCAAAGGCTATAATTAATGAAGTGATGGAAGAGTTTTACGATTGGTATAAGATGCGCCGCAACGTACCTATGCTCACTTCATTAAAACATACATTAAAAGAAATCCATACTTCTTCTCCAATATATTTTGATGCGATTGGCGCTGCAGAAACGGTTGACGTGCGTATTCAAAAAGTTTTAAATGAAACGGCAGGAAAAATAAAAACAGAAAATCAGAAAGGTTGTTTTTTTATAAAAGCAATCAATGATTTTATTTGCATTTCTTAGATGCGAAAAATTTTACGAATAGGAACACGGGATAGTGAATTAGCTGTCTGGCAAGCCACGCAGGTTCAAAATCTTTTGCAGCAACAAGGTATACAATCAGAATTAATCTTTATAAAAAGCGAAGGCGACAAGGATTTAGTTACGCCTTTGTATGCGCTTGGCGTGCAGGGAATTTTCACGAAGACTTTAGATGCAGCTTTATTAAATAATCGAATTGATATTGCCGTTCATTCAATGAAAGATGTGCCAGTTCAATTAGCAGAAGGCATTCAACAAGCTGCTGTTTTAAAAAGAGGAAACTGGAAAGATATTCTCGTCAAACCTCAAACGTCAAACGTTAGTGACAGCGCTTCATTCACGATTCACGGTTCACGATTTACGATTGCCACTTCCAGCGTTCGCCGCATTGCGCAATGGCTGCATCGTTATCCAA
>DASZUY010000235.1:0-24738 GCA_035547495.1 Parafilimonas sp.
CTTATGAATGCGACAAAAGCAATCATCTTAATGAATCTTGGTTCGCCTGATTCAACAGAAATAAAAGATTTAAAAAAATATCTCACGCAGTTTTTAATGGACGAGCGTGTAATTGACAAACCTTATTTTGTAAGAAGTTTACTCGTAAAAGGAATAATTGTTCCGTTTCGTGCAAAAAAATCTGCTGAAGCATATAAGTCTGTTTGGGCAGCCGAAGGTGCGCCGTTAATTGTCATCAGCAAACAATTGCAACAGTTAGTGCAAAAAAATTTTGAAGAGCCGGTTGAATTGGTAATGCGTTACGGTCAACCATCGAGTGAAGAAGTGTTGAAAAAACTGCATGAAGAAAATAAAAATCTTAACGAAATAATTTTATTGCCATTATATCCGCATTATGCAATGAGCAGTTATGAAACTGCTCTTGAAGATATAAGGTCGGCACATGCTAAAGCTGGTTACTCATCGCGCATAAAAACTGTAAAGCCTTTTTATAATAATGCTGATTATATTAATGCTTTAGCTGAAAGCATCAGACCTTATCTGCAGGAAGACTTCGATAAAATTTTATTCAGTTATCACGGCATTCCCGAGCGGCATGTAAAGAAAACAGATGTTACCCATGCACATTGTTTGATGGTGAATGATTGCTGCCATGTTGCATCACCTGCACATGATTTTTGTTATCGTCATCAAACAATAAGAACAACAGAATTAATTACTGAACGTTTGCAAATTCCAAAGGAAAAAGTTGAACAAACGTTTCAATCGCGATTGGGCAGAGACCCTTGGCTAACACCTTTTACTGCAGTTCGGTTAACTGAATTACCAAACGAAGGCGTAAAGAAAGTATTGGTTGTTTGTCCTGCCTTTGTGAGTGATTGTTTGGAAACATTGGAAGAAATGGCAATTCAGGGAAGAGAAATTTTTATGGATGCCGGCGGCGAAAGTTTTCAATTAATCCCATGCATGAACACGCAATATTTATGGGTTGAAACAATTACAAAATGGTTTAAAAATTATTTGCAAGGCGATACGTCGATGGTTAATTAATGCTCTATCTAAAAAGTGTACATATCATTTTTGTGGTCACATGGTTTGCAGGCATGTTTTACATGCCGCGGCTTTTTATTTACAACACAGAAGCCAATGAAAAATCAGAGCCTGAAAAATCCATCTTGCAAAAGCAATTTAATATAATGATGAAACGGCTTTGGTTTGGCATTACATTTCCATCAGCAATCATTACACTTGTTTTAGGACCAACATTAATGTATGTTGAAGGTTGGGAAAATCATTTGTTTGATGCATCAGGAAAATGGCTTTTAATTAAACTGATTTTTGTAGTGCTTTTATATGTTTATTTTTTTTCGCTGAATAAAATTTTCAAACAACAGCAAAAAGGAATTTATAAATATTCATCGCAGCAGTTGCGTGTGTGGAATGAAGTGGCAACAATTTTTTTAGTAGCGATTGTAATGCTCGCAACTGTAAAACAAGGCATCAGTTTTGTGTGGGGATTGATTGGCTTAATTTGTTTTGTAATTGTGCTGATGAGCGCGATTAAAATTTATAAAACTATCCGACAGAAAAAAAAGTAATGAAGATTATTCCGTTATCCGAAGGTGTTTTTACAATTGATAAGTCGAAAATTTTTGTTCCGTTTGATGTACACAAAGATGAACTGCAGGAAAGAGCAAAAGGAAGTTTGCTGGTTGAAGTGCAGCCGTTTGTTGTGATTACGCAGAAAGATATTTTATTGCTTGATACAGGTCTTGGGTTTATGCAACAAGACGAAATGCAGTTGCATAAAAATTTAAAAGCGCACAATATAAACCCGGATGATGTTACCAAAGTTTTGTTATCGCATTTACATAAAGACCATGCTGGTGGTGTGAGTTATAAGGACAAGCTTGGACATTATCATCTTTCTTTTAAAAATGCAAAGTATTATGTGCAGAAACCTGGATTTGATTTTGCGATGACCGCAGGTTTTCCATCTTTTATGACGGAAGAACTTTCAATATTGGAAGGAAATGAACAAGTGGTTTTTTTGACTGCGAATGAAGGTTTTATTGATGGGTATATTCATTATAAAGTAACGGGTGCGCATACGCCACATCACCAGGTGTTTTGGATTGAAGATGATGAGAAAATATTTTTTGGTGCTGATGATGCGCCGCAAATTCAACAAATGAAACATCGCTTTGTTGCAAAATACGATTATGATGGAAAAGAGGCGATGGAATTGCGCAAGCTGTGGTGGCAACAAGGCAAAGAACAAAACTGGACGTTCTTATTTTATCATGATGTGAAAACGCCGGTTGCAAAAAATGTTTAATGCCTGAAGTGCCGCATGCCTGTCATTACCATTGCAAGATTATTTTGCACGCAGTAATCAATACTGTCTTTGTCTCTCACTGATCCACCCGGCTGAATGATGGCTGTTACACCGACTGCATGCGCCATTTGCACACAATCATTAAAAGGGAAAAATGCATCGCTTGCTAATACAGCACCGTTTAAATCAAACTTAAATTGGTTTGCTTTTTCAATTGCCTGGCGCAACGCATCAACGCGACTTGTTTGTCCGCAACCTTTGCCAACAAGCTGCCTATTTTTTATTAGAGCAATCGCATTACTTTTTAAATGTTTGCAAACAAGATTTGCAAAAACTAAATCTTGTTTTTCTGCTTCAGTTGTTTGTCGGCCGCCAACTTCCTTCCATTCCAAATAATTGCCCTTATCAACATCTTGCTGCAAAGTACCGCTGAGTAAAGATTTGTATTGAGTTGTGATCTTTGAACTGTGAGCCGTGAGTTGAAGAAGAATCCTATTCTTTTTTGTTTTCAGAATTTGCAAAGCATCATCATCGAATCCCGGTGCCATCAACACTTCAAAAAATATTTCACTGATGGCATTTGCGGTAGCTGCATCAATGTTCGCATTTGTAATAAGCACGCCGCCGAAAGCACTTTCAGGATCACCGGCTAACGCTGCATCCCAACATTCTTTTAAAGAATTTCGTTGTGCAATACCGCAAACATTGGTGTGCTTAATTACTGCAAATGTTATATCTGCTTTATCAAACTCATTAATTATTTGAATCGCGGCATCAATATCAACAAGATTATTATAAGAAATTTCTTTTCCGTGTAATTGCGTAAACGTTTTATTCATATCGCCATAAAAAAAGGCGTGTTGATGCGGGTTCTCGCCGTAACGCAAAGATTTTTTTTCTTGGAAAGGATTAAAAATATCGTTGTTGAAATAATTGCTGATCGCAATATCATAATTCATTACGACCTCGAAAGCCTTTGCTGCAAAGCTTTTGCGTTGTTCTATAGATGTTTCACCATTTTGATTTTGCAGCAGTTCAACCAGCGAATTGTAATCATCTTTCGCAGCAATCACCAAAACGTCTTTAAAATTTTTTGCTGCTGCGCGAATCATTGACGGTCCGCCAATATCGATTTTTTCTATGATTACAGCCTCATCTAAATGTCCACTGGTGGAGGAGACTTTTTGCTTCTGTTGTTCTAAAACCTCTTCGAAAGGATATAAATCAACAATCACCAAATCAATTTCAGGAATATTGTATTGCGACATTTCGTTTACATCTTGTTCGTTACTTCTTCTGCCTAAAATTCCACCGAACACAGATGGATGCAAGGTCTTTACTCTTCCGCCTAAAATAGAAGGGTAAGTTGTGAGCGATTCAACAGCTTCACACTTCACGTTTAAATCTTCAATAAATTTTTGCGTACCACCGGTTGAATAAATTTTTATGTTGAGTTGTTCGAGTGTTTTAACTACCGATTCTAATCCATCTTTATAAAAAACAGAAATTAATGCGCTTTGAATTTTTTTTTGCATGATATAAATTTTGCTGCTACAATTTTATAACAGAAGCACCTTGCTGTGCCACTGAATGGAAGCGCAAATGTAATAGCTCGCAATCTTTTTTCCATTGGATGGATTTCCACATCGAAATATTGCTTGCTGCGATATATGTTTTGCAATTGAAAACTGCATTTAGTTCAGCAATTGAATTATTAATTTTTCCACAAAGAATAATTACATCAACAGCAATTTTTTTAGATGTATTTGATGCTGCAAGCGTTTGATTAAGCAGCAAAACCTTTTTGTTGTGATAATTAAGAATGGCATTTTTATAATAAGGAAACAATACATTTTTATTTACACTTAACCTGTCTTTTATTCTCGATTGTTTAAGATTAAAATTTCTAAGTAAGGCATTTGTAATAACGATTGAATCGCCACTAAAACAACAATCATTTCCGCTAATAAAATCTATTGCTGTATATTTTGGAACATTATAAACAACAATTTTTTGTTGTTGTGAATGCTGAATAAGATTAATATCGCGTAAAATAAAAAATGCGAGCGCAAAATTTAATGCAGTTATGAATGCAGGTTTATTTTTATTAAGCAACCAAACACTCACAGAAATTATTAAACCAAACAGAATTATTACTTGCCACAAAGAAATATGCAAACCATCCCACACAGAAAAATTAGTTGCATCCATGTATTGAATGAAATCATTCATAAACTTTATACTGTATTCAATCATAGCGCCAATAAAAGATGCAACAATATGTAACCATGAAAAACAAAACAAAGCCAGTTCAGCATATAAAATAAACCCCGATAAAGGAACAGCAATTAAGTTTCCTATTAAGAACATTAATGGTAATTGATGAAAATGATAAATAACAATTGGCAATGCCAAAATTTGCGCAGCAAGTGTAACTGAAGTTAATTGCCACAACTTTCGCAAAGATTTATTTTGAATATAGATGAGATTATTAACCGGTTTAAAAAATATCACGATGCTTAACACCGCAGCATACGAGAGTTGAAATCCAACATCCCATAAATTAAACGGGTTATACACCAATAGAATAAATGCAGAAGCTGCAAGCGTATTGAAAATATTTCCATTCTTATTTAAGAATTGACCGACAAGTATGCAAGTGAACATTACAGAGGCTCTTGAAATAGATGGCGCTGCTCCTGCAATTAAGGTGAACATCCAGATTACACCGAGAATAATTATTGGTTCAAGAATTTTTTTAAGTTTTGATGGTTTGAAAAATCTAAAAAGCCAAACGAGTGTTGCATATAAAATAGCGATGTGCATTCCGCTGATGGCGATAATGTGAACAACACCTGTATCGCTGTAAGCCTGCACTAAATCTTTATCCAAATCATTTCTGTAACCAATTAATAACGCTTCTGCAATTCCCAATTCTTTTTGCGAATGAATGTTTTTTTGCATTGTTCTAAGCGCAGCATCACGCATTGAAAATAAAAAATCGTTTAAAAAATTTTTATTGGTTGATGATAAATTGATGTAATCATTTTTAGAAATAAAAACCTGGTTTGTTATTCCTTGGAACAAACAAAAACGATTGTAATTAAGCGCAGCAGGATTGCCGCTATTTATTATTGGTTGCAGATTTTTATTTAAAATAATTTGAGAGCCATACTTTAGGCTTATTGTTTTATCATCTTTTTTAATGTACAGTAATATATTTCCGTTAGTCGATTGCCAGTGATTGTTTATTAAAATTGCATCTATAGAAGCTAATGCTTTATATGAATTTGCTTTTTCAACAAGTGGTTCTTCCAATGTTATTAATACAATGTTACCGGGCTTATAAACTTTACCAAACCAATGCGCATTATTGTGAATATTTTGTTTCCATGTAAGCATCATTCCTGCACAAACAAAAAGCGAAAGAATGAGCGCACCGCGCAACCAATTGAAACGAAATTTTTTTGCTTCAGATAAAAATGAAAAACAAATTATAAGGCAGGCAACAAAAGCAGTTAAGCATAAAATATTTTTTATGTCGGGATGAAAATACCATTGTGTTATTATTCCTGCGGCGAGTGCAGCAACCAGTTTTACAAAAGGGAAATTCTTTAAAGCGTTGGTTGGGTGAAAAGGCATTAATAAAAATAAAAAACTTTTATTAATGCATTAAATCAAAAATAAGATTCTACCGATTGAACAAAATTGATGAAAGGGTTGAACCCTGTGCGCAGTGCAAAGCTCATCACGATTAAAAATGCAATTCCATATAAAGCGCCCCACAAATGTGCAGAATGATTGATATGACTTGTTCCTTTTCTTGACCAGTAAGCGCTGATGATTAAATACAGCGGGCCAAAAACAAAACCCGGAATTCTTATTGGCAGAAACAAGAAACTAAGCGGCGCCTGTGGAAATAAAAATATACCGGCAAAAATTACTGCTGATACAGCTCCGGATGCACCAAGGCTTCTGTAATAATAATTTTCTTTGTTGCTTAAATATGTTGGAATAAGGCAAATTGCCAGTGCAGATATATACATCACTAAATACAAAAGTGTGCCTGTGCTGTTTCCAAAAATTTCGGCAAAAGCGCGGTTAACTAAATCACCAAAAAAATAAAGCGAGATCATGTTGAAAGCCAGGTGACCAATATCTGCATGAATAAGTCCGTTACTAAAAAAACGATACCATTGCTTGCGCTGTGCAATATCAGGCGGATAAAAAATTAGTTTATCCATTAGCTCGTGATTACTAAAAGCAAGAAATGAAATGATTGCCGTGATAATGATGATGATGATTGTAATGCCGATAGTCATTTCAGATTTTGAGTTTATTTTTCATTGATGATGATATTTTTCATTACGCAAAATAGTGCATGCACGATAAACCTGCTCTGCCAATATTAAACGCGCCAACATATGCGGAAAAACAAGCTTCGATAAACTCCATGTAAAATTTGCGCGTTGTTTTATTTCATCACTCACGCCAAAAGCACCACCAATTAAAAGAATAACAGAGCGAACACCTGCAACTGTTTGTTTCGAAATAAAATTTGCCAATTCAACAGAAGTTAATTGCTTACCAGTTTCATCAAGCAACACTAAAAAATCGTCTTTATTAATTTTTGAAAGTAATGCCTGCGCTTCTAACTCTTTTAAATTATTTGTTGAAAGGGAAGCTGCATTTTTTAATGGCGGAATAATAAGCCATTCTGCCTTATAATAATTGTTGATGCGCATTGTGAAATCATCAATTGCCTTTTTGAAATTATCATCATGAGGTTTACCGATATTGATGAATTGAAATTTCATAATTAAAAGATTACAATTTTATAAATCTTTTCGCAACTACTGTTGCTCAGCGGCAAATAACTTTGTGTGCGGATGAATGCAAGACTTTTATATCTTTTTGTTGTTGTGTTATTTTTTTCGTGCGAACGTACCATTGATCTCAAAGTAAACAATCAACCGCCAAAACTTGTTGTAGATGCAAGCATAGAAAATAGTCAGGCTCCTCTTGTTGTACTGTCTACATCGCTAAATTATTTCAGTAACATTACACCGCAAGAGCTTTCATCATCTTTTGTACACAACGCAATTGTAACTGTTAGCGACAGCAATCAAACCGTTCAACTTGTTGAATATAATTATACCGATTCAAGCGGGTTTAAATTATATTATTACACGGTTGATTACAACAATCCTTCGCAAATTTTATTTGGCAAATTCAACACAACTTATCATTTGAATATTCAGTTGCCTGATAGTTCTGTTTATACATCAACCACATCTATACCATTGCTGCGGAAAACATGTGATTCGCTTTGGTGGACGCCGGCACCAAACAACCCTGATACTTCCCGATGTGTTTTGTATGGTCTGTTTCATGATCCGCCTGGTCTTGGTGATTATGTTCGATATTTTACAAGTGTGAATGGTGCGCCATATTATCCTGGTTATACTTCTGCATTTGATGACCAGGTTACTGATGGCACAGATTACACATTTCAAATTCCGCAAGGCTTTAATAAAAATGATACGGTAAAAGTTTCAAGCGAAGATTATGGCTTTTTTCATCGCGGGGATAGCATCACTTTTAAATTTTGTGACATAGATAAAGCAACGTTTGATTTTTGGCGCACATGGGAGTTCGCTTATCAATCAAATGGCAACCCATTTTCGCAACCTGTAAAAGTTATCAGTAACATCAGCAATAATGCTTTGGGGGCATTTTGTGGATATGCTGCAGAGTATAAATCCATCGTCATTCCAAAATAATTTGTTGTTTAGTAATTTTGTATGTTGATACATTGACATCAACATGCATTTTTCTAAAAAAATTTATGGAAAATAAAGAAACGGAAAAGGTTCATTGCTTAATTATTGGTAGCGGACCTGCAGGCTATACTGCAGCAATTTATGCGGCGCGTGCAAACATAAAACCTGTTTTATACCAGGGTATTCAACCAGGAGGACAGTTGACAATTACAACGGAAGTTGAAAATTATCCAGGCTATGCTGATGGTGTGCAAGGACCTGAAATGATGATTGATTTTGAAAAACAGGCAAAGCGAATGGGCGCAGATATTCGTTACGGACTTGCAACAAAAGTTGATTTTTCAAACGGTGCGCATAAAGTTTGGATTGATGACGAAAAATTAATTGAAGCAGATGCAGTAATTATTGCAACAGGCGCTTCTGCAAAGTGGTTGAATCTTGAAAGCGAACAGCGCCTGAATGGTTATGGTGTAAGTGCCTGTGCAGTGTGTGATGGATTTTTCTTTCGCAATAAAGAAGTAGCAATTGTTGGCGCAGGTGATACTGCTTGCGAAGAAGCGTTATATCTTTCTAAGCTTTGTTCAACTGTGCACATGCTTGTGCGCAAAGATGAAAATGGAATGCGTGCAAGTAAAGTAATGCAGGAACGGGTGAAGAACACATCAAACATAAAAATTTACTGGAATACAGAAACCGTTGAAGTGTTGGGCGAACATAAAGTTGAAGGTGTGAAAGTGAAGAATATTAAAACAAACGAAACGCAAACGATTGCAGTGAATGCATTTTTTGTTGCGATTGGTCATGAGCCAAACAGCCAGATCTTTAAAGGATGGATTGATATGGATGAAGCAGGTTATATAAAAACAATTCCGGGTTCAAGCAAAACAAATATTAAAGGTGTTTTTGCTGCAGGTGATGTGCAGGATAAAATTTACAGGCAAGCTGTTACAGCCGCAGGCAGTGGTTGCATGGCTGCATTGGATGCAGAAAGATATTTGGGCGCAATAGAAAGCGCTTCTTAAATTTAATAAAAAAAATTTACTATGAAAACAACTAACAAGAAAGTAGAAACTAAAAATGCCAATGCATTTAAAAAAATTGAATCATCCAAAATTCAAATTGGTATTTCAAGTAAAAATTCTTTAGAAGTTGCAAACAGGTTACAAATATTGCTGGCCGATGAACAAATTATTTATGCAAAAACACGCAACTATCACTGGAATTTAGAAGGCAGGGATTTTATGGAAATGCATTTATTGTTTGAACGGCTTTATACTGAGATTGCCGAAACAATAGACTCTGTTGCTGAGCGTATCCGAAAAATCGGTCATTATTCGCAAGGCAGGCTGGAAGATTTTTTAAAACAAACAAATTTGCTCGAAGGTGAATATACCAACGATATTCAAACGCAAATACAAAACCTGCTCAGTGATCATGAAACTGTAATTCGTTATTTGAGAAATGACATTGACGATTTCGATGATAAATTTAAAGATGCCGGCAGCGCAGATTTTGTAACTGGTGTTTTAAAGCAACATGAAGAATGGGCATGGTTTTTAAGAAGCTATTTAATTTAAATAACACTGGCGTTTATTGTTGTTGTAAAACTTTTAAAGCTTTTATTCATTCCTTTTTATTATTGCTGAATACATGTTCTGCCAATACCGAGATGGATGCGTTTGCAATTTTTGAACAGAATTAAAATTCATCTTTTTAAATACATTATGTAAAGATGAAAAGCTTACAGGATAAGGTACCCACCGATTTGCTTTATCTGTATCATACTCCACAATTATAAAATAACCGCCAGGTGCAAGTGATGCTTTTGCTTTTAAAAGAAAAGCATTTTTATCTTCAACATAATGCAATGAATTCGCCATTAAAATGCCGGATAAATTTTTGAATGGCAATTCATCTTTTACAAAATCAATATTTATTTTTTTTAGCTGAACATTTGCATGAACCGAAAAATTATTTAGTGCCGTTTCATTTTTATCAACTGCATATATTACACTTTGCGGAGCTAGCAATTGAGCAAGTGCTCTTGTAAATAAACCGTTACCACAGCCCAAATCTGCATAAGCAGCCTTTTCTTTTGCTATCGGATGTTGAATCAATTTTACCGCATCATTTAGTTGCATAATTATTTTTTGCTTTGATAATGCGTGACAATATTCCGGCTGCAGACACAATTGTCCAGCAACCTTCAAGAATTATAAACGGCCAATATTTTAAAAGTATGGACGCAAGACATGCAATTGCAGCACCCGCAAAATTTAAAATCAAATAAATAAGTGAGTCGTTTTTTATTTTATGAACAAGGTTAAGAAAATACGCAATCAATAAAATGGTTACACCAATAGTTCCTGTCAAATCTGTAAAAGTCATTTCATTCTAATTTAAACACTAATAAAAAAAGAGAAGCGCTAACTTCTCTTTTACCTATAAAACTTTAATAATTTAAGCTTTTTTCTTTGTGCCTTTCGGTGCAAAAATTACCAGCATTCTTTTGCCTTCCATTTTAGGCATACCTTCCAACACACCGACTTCGCTTAAACGTTCAGCAAATTTTAAAAGCAGTAATTCGCCGCGTTCTTTAAACATAATTGCACGTCCTTTAAATTGTACATATGCCTTCACCTTGTCGCCTTCTTTCAAAAATCTTTCTGCATGTTTAATTTTAAAATCCAGATCATGGTCATCAGTTCCCGGCGTAAAACGAATTTCTTTTACTTCACTTTGTTTAGCGTTTGCTTTCATCTCTTTTTCCTTACGTTTTTTCTCGTAAAGAAATTTCTTGTAGTCGATAGCCTTGCAAACAGGAGGGTCTGCCTGCGGTGAAATTTCAACCAAATCAAGTTCCAGTGATTGCGCAATCTTTAGCGCTTCTTGTGTAGGATAAATGCCAACAGTTACATTGTCTCCAACTAATCTAACCTGCGGTACCCGGATTCTTTCGTTGATACGATGTTCAGGCTCGGGTTGCCTGTTAAAACGAGGATTAAATCTTCCTCTCTGTGGTAATGCCATTCAGTGTTTTTTCGTTAATAATTAAATTTTTGTTTTTGTGGTTAATTAAATCGTCTGTAAAATTAATTTATTTTCTTTCTGCAATTTCTTCTTTCAGCAAATTAATAAATTCTTCAATTGTTTGCGGTTCGGCTTCTGTTTTATTGTGTTTGCGGACAGCGAGCTTTCTTTCTGTCGTTTCCCTTTCGCCAATAACGAGCATGTAGGGAATTTTATTTAATTCAGCATCACGGATTTTTTTACCAACTTTTTCGCTGCGTTCATCGGTTTCAACTCTTATTCCAGCCTTTTTTAGTTGCGTGTAAACTTCTTTTGCGTAAGGTAAAAATTTATCGCTGATAGGCAGGATCTTTACCTGCACCGGTGCCAGCCATGTCGGAAATCTTCCTGCATAATGTTCTAACAAGAAGCCGATAAAACGTTCATGTGTACCAAGCGGTGCACGATGAATGATCAGCGGAATTTCAGATGTATTATCCGCTGTTGTATAAGTCAAGCCGAAACTTCTTGGCTGCGAAAAATCTACCTGGTTTGTTGCAAGTGTAAACTCTCTTCCAATCACGCTATAAATCTGCACATCTATTTTAGGTCCATAAAAAGCTGCTTCATCAGCTACTTCAACAAAAGGAATTTTTGATTCAATCAAAACCTGTCGCACCATCTCTTCTGTTTCTTTCCAAAGCTCAGGCTGGTTCACATATTTAATTCCTAATTTTTCTTTTGAGTGAAGTGATAAGCGCATTACGTATTTATCAATTCCAAAAATCTTGAAATACTTTAAATACATGTCATTCACGCCGCGAAACTCATCTGCAAATTGTTCTTTGCTGCAATAGATATGTGCATCATTCATGTGCAAGCAACGTACACGCATCAATCCAAATAATTCACCACTTTGTTCATAACGATATACCGTTCCATATTCTGCAATTCGATACGGCAAATCGCGATAGCTCTTCGGCTCTGCTGCATATATTTTATGATGATGCGGACAGTTCATCGATTTGAGATAATATTTCTCTCCTTCCATTTCCATTGGCGGATACATGCTATCTGCATAATATGGCAAATGTCCGCTGGTTAAATACATGCTTTCTTTTGCGATGTGCGGCGTAACAACACGCTTATAACCCGCAGCGTCTTCTGTTTCTTTTGCCAACTTTTCCAACTCTTCAATAATCACTGTTCCGTTTGGCATCCACATGATCAAACCCGGACCAACATCATCATCCATTGTGTAAATACCTAATTCTTTTCCAAGCTTGCGATGGTCGCGTTTTTTTGCTTCTTCCACCATCGCTAAATATTCATCTAATTCTTTTTGGCTTGGAAATGATATGCCGTAAATGCGGGTAAGCTGTTTATTTTTTTCATCGCCTTTCCAATATGCGCCGGCAATGTTCGTAAGCTTGATGGCTTTTATAAAACCGGTTGAAGGAATATGCGGACCGCGACATAAATCTGTAAAATTTCCCTGCGTATAAAACGTGATGTTGCCGTCTTCTAAATTCTGCAACAGATCCAATTTATATTCATCACCTTTTTGCGTGAAGTATTCAACCGCTTCCGCTTTTGGCGTTTCTTTTCTTATGTATTGGTTGTTCTGTTTGGCGAGTTCATTCATCTTTTTTTCCAGTGCCTTCAAATCTTCTTCCGTGATTTTTTTATCGCCTAAATCCATATCATAATAAAAGCCATTATCAACCGGCGGACCCACCCAAAACTTCACACGCGGAAACATGCTTTCAACAGCTTCTGCCATTAAGTGTGCCGTAGAATGCCAGAACGTTGATTTGCCTTCTGCATCTTCCCACTTCAACAATTTCACCGTTGCATCTTCATTAATCGGTCGCGTTGCATCCCATGTTTTTCCATTCACATTAGCCGCAATAACTTTTCTTGCCAAACCTTCACTGATTGATTTTGCAATATCCAACGCAGTAACGCCGCTTTCATATTGCCGCACAGCACCATCAGGAAACGTAATATTGATCATAAATAAATTAGAATTCAAATGTAAAAAGTCAAAATCCGGATTTCAAAGTTTGAAATTCGAAATTGGGTTGCAAAAGTAAGAAATGATTGCGGAGAAGAATTTATGTAGAATGTGAAATCATTTATTCACGTCATTTCTTCCAAACATTATTACTTCTATCGCTATCAGGCAATTTATTTTCCGGGTCGATGATAACAGATTTTATTTGTTGTGTTGTTGATAAATGAATCGTGTGCGTATTGCTTTGCAACCATGTTTCAACCGGTAATTTTAAAATTGTTTTTGTGCCATCATTCAATTCAACTTGCAACGTAAAAGGCATTGCCATTTTTTGTAAGTTGACAAGCGTTATATCTGCACCATTTTTTGCATCATTGTTTGTGTAAGAAACATCCTCAATTGCAATGTCTAATTGCCAGTTATTTTGAAACCATTCTTTCCAAAACCATGATAAGTCTTCACCTGCTTCATTATTCATCGTTCTGAAAAAATCATCCGGCGACGGGTGTTTGTACGCCCATTCATTTATGTATTGTTTGAATGCATAATCAAAACGGTTGCTGTCTAAAATCACTTCACGTAACAAAACCAAACCAAAAGCAGGTTTAAAATACAACAAAGGATGACGATACTTTTCAGTGAGCATATCGGCTCTTGCCATCATCGTTGGCGCTGTTGAATCTTGAACCAAAGGAATAATTTCATCTGCAGGATTGCCTTTGCCTGGCGCATATTCGCCATCACGCTTTGGCGCATACTCTCCATTATTAAATGCATCGGAAGCATACACATCAATAAAAGTATTGAAGCCTTCATCCATCCATGCATAACGTCGCTCATCGCTGCCGACAATCATGGGGAACCAGTTATGACCAATCTCATGCGCGGTAACCCAATACAATTCTTTGCCTTTATCATTAATTCCATCAAACACAATCCCGGGATATTCCATGCCGCCGGCTATGCCCGCTTCATTCACCGCAACAGGATACGGATACACAAACCATTTCGCAGAAAAATATTCAATTGATTTTTTTAAGTATTCCGTTGCTCTTCCCCATGCGCTATCGCCTACGCTTTCAACCGGGTAAACAGACATTGCCAAACATTTTTTTGCGTTAGGCAAATTCACTTTTGCAGCATCCCAAACATAAGCACGTGAAGCACCAAAAGAAACATCACGCGTGTTGAACATTTTAAAATGCCATGTTTTAGTTTTTGTTGATGATGTTGTTTGATTGTTCACTTCGTCAACGTTGCGGATCATAATTGTTTTATCGCTGTTGCGTGCAGTTGTTAATCTTTGAATTTGTTGTGCCGATAAAACTTCTTTCTCATTTTGTAATTCACCACTGCCGGCAACAATCATATCTGAAGGAACGGTAACACTGTAATCAAAATCGCCGTACTCGCAATAAAATTCACCGCTGCCCAAAAACGGCAACGTGCTCCATCCTTCCAAATCATCGTACACACACATACGCGGATACCATTGTGCTATCTCATAAATCTTTCCATTCTTTGTTGAAAAAAAATCTGTTCTTCCGCCGAAAGTTCCTGGTATTGTGTAATGATATTTTATATGAATGTTGATCTCATCTTTTGATGATAAACTTTGCGGCAAACGAATTTGCATTCTTGTATCGCTGATGATGTAATCAGCTTTAAAAACTTTGCCTTTGTATTCGATAGTAACACTATCAAATTGATAGCCTGTTGTATGCGCCCCCGGTGCTGATATGTGGCGTTTTGAAGAAGCCGTGAAATAATTTGAACGTGCATCTTCTTTATATGTATTTTGATCAAGCTGCAACCATAGTGATGGTAAAGGATCAGGACTGTTGTTTGAATAATGAATTGTTTCACTACAAGTCAACAAATTTGTTATTGTGTCAATGTTGGCTTGCAAATTATAATCAGCTCTGTTTTGCCAATAGGCAGGACCGGGCGCACCGTTGGCTGATCTAAATTCGTTTCCATTTTTCGTAAAAAAATCCTGTGCGAAAACTTCATGCGCATCATACACAGATTGATTTTTTTGAGCAAATGTTGCTTGAAAAGAAATAAAGAGAGCAGGGGCAACTAAAACAGATTTATAATTCATCAAAAAAAATTTCTAAAACGTAAAATAAAAACCGGCATTATGATAAATTCAATTATCATAATACCGGCAAAGTAAAAAATATATTAATGAGATGAGTTGATAAACTTCGCTACATTATCATGCAAAAGTTTTAATGACTCAGGATGTAAATAAACCATATGACCTGAAAAGTATCTATCATACTCAATATTTTTTTGCAATGAAGCAGGCATTGGTAAATGTTGCATTTCATACTTGCCTTCAAAATATGGAGTTCCCAAATCAAAGTATCCAGAGTTGAGCATTACTTTCATATCAGGATTATAAATCATTGCCTGCGCTAAATCATTCATCACATTCGGAAAGCCAACAAAGCCACGACGTTTGAAATCCCATGGACCAACATCGCCAAATGTTTTATAATTCATTCCAATACCGTATTTCAAAGTAGTGCGTACATAATTGTTGAAAGTTGCAGTGAAAGCTGCGTCAATATAAGAATCCATTGGATCATATTGTGCATACTCACTCAATGGATCAATGGCTGCGCCTGAAAAACGCGAATCTAAACGACCAGTAATTTTACTTGAATCGCCAAGCAATGTTTGTTCGAATTGCGGACCGTTGATGCGCAAATTTGCTTTCTTAATGTAATCAACAGGCAAGCCTGTATAGTTGTGCAGCTTCTCTGCAATTTGATCAAACGATGCAGCATCAAGTGCAGCGCCTTTGTTTAATGCAACTGCATAATCGTTCAATGCAAAATTTTCTACTTCATTTAAAAATGGTTCAAGCTCTGCGGGCTGATTAGGCAATTTATGATGATACCATGCTGTTGCTGCATACGATGGCAAAACCAATTCAAACGGTAAACCATCGCCAGGATTTTCATCCGACATCTCGGTCATATTTCCGTAGGTTAATAATTGCGATAACAGGATAACGCCATTGAGAGCAACGCCTCTGTCAGAAAGCATTTTTGCTACAACTGCAGAGCGGAACGTGCCATAACTTTCACCAAACAAATATTTTGGAGAATTCCACCGGCTATAATCTGAAAGGAATTTTGTGATGAATGAAGTAAATGCTTCACCATCCTGGTCAATTCCAAAAAAATCTTTTCTGTCGCCTGCACCGCCAAGCTCTTTTGTAATCACTTGTCCGAAGCCTGTGCCTGGCGCATCAATAAAAACAAGATCACTGGCATCTAACAAACTATAATCATTATTCACGGTTTTATATGGCGCTCTTGTGCGTGATGTATCTTCAATATACACACGCTGCGGACCCCATGCGCCCATGTGCAACCAAATTGTTGCGCTACCCGGACCGCCATTGTAAATAAAAGTTATGGGGCGTTGTGTGGCATCTTCATCTCTTTTAAAATATGCATCATAAGACATACTGATAATTGGCGTGTCTTGTGCATTTCTAAAAACCAAACTGCCCGCGACCGCCTGGTAGCTAATTGTCTTGCCTTCCACCGTTACAGAACCATACGTAATTGAACGTTGTTGTTTTTTATAATTAACAACGGCGCTGTCTAACGAGTTATCAATTTTTGCTGCAGGTTCAATTGCCTTTTTTTCCTGCGCAAAAGAAGAAAGCCCTAACACAAAAAAAGCTGTGCTGAGCAATAAAATTTTTGCTGATTTCATAATTGCTTTAAAATATTAATGTTGATGTGGTCAATGAAAAAGATGCTGCAAGTTATGTAAAACAAGATTTGCGTTTCATCTAAATATATTTTTATACATCCTCGCAATAAAATTTGCAACACTTCAATTCTTTAAAAACCTTAACTGTTCTTTAATTGCAGATGTTATAACGCAAATTAGATTTGTAGAATGATGCGAAGGTTACTGCCAGCAATTTTATTGTTTATTTCATTTGGCGCAAGTGCACAAGACATAACAGGAATTTGGCGCGGATATTTTTATACGATTGCCGGGCCGTTTAAGGAATATTATAAGTACGAAGTGCAGATCGATCAGTTAAAAAATAATTCTTTAAAGGGCGTAACGTATTCTTATCGCACAACCGTTTTTTACGGAAAGGCAAATTTTGAAGGCATTTGGTTTCCCAAAGCAAAAAGCCTTTTAGTAAAAGAAACAAATTTGGTTGAATTAAAAATGGCAGGTGGCGGCGACGCTTGTGCTATGACATGTAATCTTGATTACTCAAAAGATGGAAATACAGAAATTTTAAAAGGAACCTTTACAAGTCTTAATACAACAACAAAAACTGATTGCGGCGCAGGAACTGTTTATCTTGAAAGAGTGCAGGAATCTGATTTTACAAAAGAAGATTTTTTATTGAAGAAAAAACCTTCACCTAATCTTTCAACACAAAATGATAAGGCAAAAGTTGTTCCGCATGATACTGCTAAAATAAAATCACCTGAACCTGATGTTGCAAAAACAAATGCAAAGAAATTACAGGCAGCATTAGGTGTTCTGCAAGATGGAATTATTGGCCCGAAAACAAATGCTGAAATAAAGCGTAAAGCACCAGACTTTAATGAGCAATTAGATTTGAAAAATACCGCGCAGGTAAACAGACTTATCAACATCATCAAAAAAAATAACGCAACTGCAACAAAGAAAAATCCGCCTGCGAACACAACAACAATTCAAAATCAAAACAAAAAATCACCGCCGCCCGTTGTAAAAACAGATACGATTGCAAAATCTGCACCCGTAACAACACCAGCGCAACCTGAAATAAAAAATACGCCTCCACAAAAAATTATTCCTGTTCCTGATGTTATAAAATCAAGAAGCAATCCTTTATTAAAAACAATTACTACAAATGCGCCGGATATAAAAATTGAATTGTATGATAATGGCGAAATTGATGGCGATACTATTACTGTTTACGATAACAACCAGGTGATCGCCTGGAAAAAGGGTTTAACCGATAAGCCCATCACTTTAAATATTAAGGCTGATGAAAATACGCCAACGCATGAATTTGTGATGGTGGCTGATAATCTCGGTTCTATTCCGCCAAACACAGCATTAATGATTATTACCACCGGCGGAAAGCGCTACCAGCTTTTTGTTTCTAGCGATGAGAAAAAAAATGCGAAAGTGGTTGTGCAGTATGATACTTCAGCTGCTAATTAGTAATTCCTAAAATATCTGAAACAATTGTTGGTTGTGTAATTTTTACACATATATTGCATCGTCTAAATCCAGCTTGTTATATGAAAAGAATTTTACTTCCTTTTTTGCTGCTCATTATTGTAAAGGCAAATGCTCAGTTACTAACATGGACCCCTGATTTTATACAGGAAAGTTCAACACCTGTTACCATTACCATGGATGCAAATTATGGTAACAAAGGTTTATTGAATTACACACCAACTACAGATGTGTATGTACACATTGGTGTTATTACGAATTATAGCACTTCAACATCCGATTGGAAGCATGCGCCATTCACATGGGGAACTACAGATGCGCATGCACAGTGTACTTATCTTGGTAACAACAAATGGAAGTATACCATCACAGGTGGATTAAGAAGTTTTTTTAACATGACTGATGCTAATGAAAAGATTTTAAAAATTGCTATTCTTTTTCGCAGTGGTAATGGTAATACGGTGCAACGTAATGCGGATGGCAGCGATATGTTTGTGCCGGTTTATGATAATGGTTTATATACAAGAATTGATGTGCCGTATAAACAGCCTACATACAATCCTATTCCCGAACCCATAACAAAAAACGTTGGAGACGCGCTTTCCGTTACAATGAAAGCAAGCAAGAGCAGCACATTAAGTATTTTATTTAACGGAACGCAGGTTGCATCGGGCAGCGGAACAAGTCTTAGTGCAAACACAACTGTAAGCGTTGGTGGCCCGCAAACTATTATTGCAAAGGCATCCAGCGGAATTACTGCTTCAGACACAATGCAGTTTATTGTGAAGCCAACGGTTACCGTTGCAGCAATACCTGCAGGCGATACAGACGGAATTAATTATGAACATGGTGATACTTCGGTAGTGCTTGTTTTGTATGCACCGCTGAAACAATATATTTATGTTGAAGGTGATTTTTCTAACTGGCAGGTTCAATCAAAATATTTAATGAATAAAACTGCGGATGGAAGTCGCTTCTGGATTCGCATTCATGGTTTAACGCCAGGCACTGAATATGCTTATCAATATTTAATTGACGGCACATTAAAGGTTGCAGATTATAACTGCGAAAAAATCTTAGATCCAAACAATGATCAATATATTTCATCAACAACATATCCAAATCTTAAAGCTTATCCAACAGGAAAAACAACAGGCATTGTAAGTGTGCTTCAAACAAAGCAGACAGCTTACACATGGCAGGTGAATAATTTTTCACGACCAAACAAACAAAACCTTGTTGTATACGAATTGCTCGTAAGAGATTTTACCGCAGCCGGCAATTTTCAAACATTAACCGATACATTAAGCTATTTGCAAAGACTTGGTGTAAATGCTATCGAAGTAATGCCATTTAATGAATTTGAAGGCAACAATAGCTGGGGTTATAATCCTGATTTTTATTTCGCGCCGGATAAAGCGTACGGACCTGAGAATGTAGTAAAGAAATTTATTGATGAATGTCACAAGCGTGGCATGGCCGTAATTATGGATATGGTGATGAATCATTCGTTTGGTTCTTCGCCAATGGTGCAGATGTATTGGGATTCCACACATAACATTCCGGCTGCAAACAGTCCATGGTTTAATCAATATGCAACGCATCCATATAGCGTTGGCTATGATTTTAATCATGAAAACGCAGCCACGCAACAATTCGTGAATCGTGTAATTAATTTTTGGTTGAAGAATTATAAGATCGATGGATTTCGCTGGGATCTCGCAGGTGGTTTCACACAAAAACAAAGTTGTGATGGAACAGGCAATAATTGCAATGAGAGCACCTGGGACGCATATGATACAGGTCGCATAAATATTTGGAAAAGATATTATGATGATATGCAAGCCGCATCAGCAAACAGCTATTGTATTTTAGAAATTTTTGTGGATCACGGCGAAGAAACGGCTGAAACAAATTATGGAATGCTTGTTTGGGGAAATGAAAATTATAATTACAACCAGGCAACGATGAGTTATAAAGATGGATGGGATTTTAGTGGCGGCATTTACAAGAACTATAGTTTTACGCAACCAAATCTGGTTACGTACATGGAAAGCCATGATGAAGAAAGATTGCAATGGAAGAATGAACAATACGGTGCAAGCAGCGGAAGTTATAATGTAAAAAATATTCCAACCGGTTTAACAAGAGATGGAATGGCAGCAGCATTTTGGGCAATGCAACCTGGTCCAAAAATGTTGTGGGAATTTGGTGAGTTAGGTTATGATCTTTCTATTAATCGTTGTGGCGATGGCACAATAAGTAATAATTGCAGAACAGATCCCAAACCACCGCATTGGGAGTATTATTATGATGCCAACCGCAAAGCTTTGTATGATGTTTATAAAGATCTTATTCATTTAAAAACTTATTCTCAATATGCATCCACATTTATTAACGGCAATATTAATTACAACTTATCTGATACAATAAAATGGCAAAGCATTGTTGGCAGTAACCTTTCTGTAATGGTGGTTGGCAATTTTGGTGTAAATGCAAAAACAGCAACTGTTACATTTCCATCAACAGGTATATGGTATAGTTATTTAACTACCAAAACTATTACGGTTAATTCAACATCATACGCTGTTACCCTGCAGCCAGGCGAATATTATGTTTACACTAATAAGAACATAAAAGATGCTGTGCTGGCTGTTAACTGGTTAAGTTTTACTGCGCAGAAAAATGGAGCGCATTCTGTTTTGCTGAGTTGGTCAACGCAAAATGAAATCAATAATGATCATTTTGAAATAGAACGAAGCAATGATGGGGTTTCATTTATAAAAATTGGTTCTGTAATCGCTGCAACATCTGGCGCAGGAAATCATCAATACTCGTTTACAGATAATGTTCCGTTGAATGGTTACAATTATTATCGCATTAAACAAATTGATAAAGAAGGCAACTATCAATATTCATCTGTGCAAAAATTAAGTTTGAGCGATTTGATCAGCCATTGGAATTTGTATCCGAACCCAACAAGAAATAGTACAGCTTTATATGCTTTGAACAATTATAACAAAACTGCTATTTCAGTAAGCGATTTAAACGGAAGAATAGTTTATAAAGCGATCCTGAATAATGTAACAATTAATCAACAAATACCAATTAAAACACAATCTTTAGGTAAAGGTGTTTATATAATTAAAATTGTTACAGAGCAAGGTGTGGACACACAAAAATTAGTTGTTGAATAAATTACTTCAAATGAAAAGCAAAGTTTGCAGGCATGCCGGCTTTGCTTTTTATTTAGTTATTCTTGCCTTTAAGCATCGGCACAAAAGAAAAATAGTCGAACCATTCTTCTGTGTATTCACCATTTTCCTTTTTTGTTATGCGCAACATGCGTTGCTTATCGCCTTCATCAACTGGCAGCACCATTACCCCGCCGGCTTTTAATTGCGTTACTAATTTTGGCGGCACTTCAGGCGCTGCGGCAGTAATTAAAATTTTATTGAATGGTGCATAAGCAGGCAAGCCTTCAAATCCATCGCCATAAAAAAATTTTATGTTTGGATATTTTGATTTGAAAAAAAAACTTTTATTGTTTTCGTATAGTTTTCTTTGTCGCTCTATAGTAAAAACCCAAGCGCCCATTTCTGCTAAAACACAAGCCTGGTAAGCACTTCCCGTGCCTATCTCCAAAATTTTATCGTTGCGATGTACGTTTAATAATTGCGTTTGATACGCTACGGTATAAGGCTGAGAAATTGTTTGCTCCTGCCCTATGGGAAAAGCACGATCTTCATAAGCAATTTTATCAAATGCAGAATCTAAAAAAAAATGTCGTGGTATATTATACATTGCTTCCAGTACAAGTGCGCTGCTGATGCCCTTCGTTCGTAATTGATCAATTAGCTTTTTTCTTAAACCTTTATGCTGATATGTATCTTCTAAATTGCGCATGTATAATTCAAAAGTAAAAAGTAAAAATTTAAAAAATCAGATAGCTGTTTCGCTTTAAATTCTCACCTTAAAATTATAGCGCAGCATTCGTTCTCACTTTTCCTTGTCTTGGAAAAAGCATTTCAGCAATAAAAATTAAAACTAAACTGAGCGCTGTTGTCGCGGTAACCTTGCCAATGAAGAAAAGAAAATCACCAAATTCCATCCATTCAATAAATACCAATAATGCTATATGAAGAAAAGTAAGTATAAGCACATAAGTACTATAAGATGCCCAACCCATACTTTTTACAGAAGGTTCTGAAAAGCTTAACTGTGTTGTTTCTTGTGGTATTAAAAGATTTAATAAAAACGGTCGCAGGTATGCAATAAAAACACAAGGCATTGCATGTAACCCAGGTGTACCCGAGAAATAATCAAGTGTTAAGCCGAAGATGAAAGCCACAAGCATTTGACCTGCGCGATTCATATTGAATGGCAGCCATAAAATAAAAAGAAAATAAATGTAAGGTTTTACAAACTGGTGTACAGGCGGCACCTTGTTGAAGATATACACTTGCACAAGTATAAATAAAATGAACCTGAAAATATTTTTTAAGAGATTACTCATTTTTCTTTCGGTGTTTGAGACTCCAATTGTTTTTCTTCAGCCCAAATCATATTGTCAACTAAATATGCCCATTGCAAATTGTAAAAGTCTGTTGATGTTTTTACTTTTAATTCATAAAAACCACTGCCGGGATCACCACCAATTGCAGCAACAGTTCCAACCATAATTCCTGCCGGATAACTTCCTGATAAATTACTGGTGAGTATGCTATCGCCAACTTTTACTTTCGCTGATTTTGGAATATTATGCAGCGTTATGTAACGCGGGTCTTTTCCATCCCAATCTGCAAGACCTGTATAAAAACCTTTCTTTGTCATTGCACTTACTTTCGCGTTGCGATTTAATAAACTCATTACCCGACAATAATTATCGCTCACTAAAATCACTTTGCCAATAATTCCCTGCGGACTAATAACACCCATGTCTTTTGTTACGCCTTGTTTGCTGCCGCGATAGAGTGTTAGATAATTATTTTGATCAGATACATCATTGTTTACAACTTTAGCAGGCAGAAATTTAAACTTACGTACACGGCCCAAAGTATCTTTTAATAAAGAATCAATTTTAATTACGGATGACGTGTCAGGGTTTTCAAAACTTGATTTCAATAATCCACGCAGTTCTGCATTTTCTTTAGCCAATGCTTCATTGGTTTTTTTTAATCGAAAATAATATTCAACGTTGTTGTATTGAGCACCAACTTTTCCCGTTGTTTCATTGGCAACATTTGAAAAAACTACCTGGTATGTTTGATTATAATTGATAAGGATGGCGAGTGAAATTCCCATTAACACAAGGAAAAAAAACAAGTTGAAAAACTGACGTATGAAGGCTATTATATTGCGCATTAAAGCACGAAATTAAAAATCCGAAATCCGAGCAACAAAGTTTTCGAATTTCGGATTCATCGATTCAAATTTTTTTATTTCATTACAAAAGGATATCGCTGATAATTTTTCAAAGCCAATCCTGTTCCTCTCACAACACTAATCAACGGATCTTCTGCAATATGAACAGGCAATTTTATTTTTTGACTTAACCGTTTATCCAAACCACGTAACAGAGCACCACCGCCGGTTAAATACAAACCCCTGCGATAAATATCTGCCGCTAATTCGGGGGGGGTTGTTTCAAGCGCTTTTAAAATGGCTTCTTCAATTTTAAAAATTGATTTATCCAATGCTTCTGCAACTTCCTGATAGCTTACCATAATTTGTTTCGGAATACCCGTAACAAGATCGCGACCGTTTACAGCCATATCTTCCGGCGGTGTTTCCAAATCTTTCATTGCAGCGCCGATAGTAATTTTTATTTGTTCTGCTGTACGTTCACCAATTAATAAACTATGATAGCGGCGAAGTGCTTCCATTATGTCAGCAGTAAATTCATCACCGGCAATGCGAATACTTTGATCGCAAACAATACCTGCAAGCGCAATTACTGTAATACCGGTTGTGCCACCACCAATATCAATGATCATGTTGCCAACGGGTTCTTCCACATCAATACCAATTCCAAGCGCAGCGCTCATTGGCTCATGAATAAGATAAACTTCTGTTGCACCCGCCTGTTCAGCGCTGTCACGTACGGCACGTTTTTCAACTTCCGTAATGCTCGATGGAATACAAATTACCATTCTCCATCTAGGTGCAATTAATGGTTTTTTAGGATAGATCATTTTGATCATTTCCTTAATCATTAATTCGGCGGCATTAAAGTCTGCAATCACACCATCTTTTAATGGCCGTACGGTACGAATACTTTCATGTGTTTTTTCATGCATCATTAATGCACGTTTGCCAACAGCTAAAACTTCCTTCGGATTGTTTCTGTTTAAGGCAACGAT
>DASZUY010000236.1:0-6310 GCA_035547495.1 Parafilimonas sp.
GCAATAGCATTTCCTGATTTCTTACAATGGGGCTGGGGAAAATAATTCTTCTAGCATAATTTTATTTTCAATTTTCAATTCGTATTCAACGCCAATTTTCAGCGCATAATTTTCTTTCACATGCCCAACAGGAAAATCAAGACAAACAGGATAATTATATTCTCGTACTTTATCTAAAATAATTTCTTTTAATTCTTGTCCGAAGGGAATTGTTGTATCTTTTACTTCCGTAAGACTCCCAACAATTAAACCGGCAAGCTCATTTAATTTTCCTGCGCGTTTTAGTTGCAGCAACATCCGGTCTACATTGTATTTATATTCACCAATATCTTCAATAAAAAGAATTTTATTTTTTGTATTGATGTCAGAATTTGTTCCGATAATATGCGCAAGCAAAGCAAGGTTTCCGCCAACCAATTCTCCTTTACAAATTCCGGTTCTGTTTAATTGATGCGAAGCCGTTTCATACGTTTGTTGTTTGCCAATTAAACTATCATAAATCGAATCAATATATTTTTTGCTTTCATCAATTTCATTGAAAGCAGCTGCCATTGGTGCATGTAAACCCGCAATGTTGTAGTTTGAATAAATGTGCGCATGCAATAAAGTAATATCGCTGTAACCAATGATCCATTTGGGATGTTGAATGAATTTACTGAAGCCAACATCATCTATTATTCTGCTTAAACCATAACCACCACGACCGCAATAAATGGCTTTGATATTTTCATCATCCAGCATTATCTGCAAATCATACAAACGTTCTTCATCAGTTCCGGAAAAATAATTATGTTGATTGCCTAATGTTTTTCCAATTCGAATTTTAAAACCCCATTGCTGCAAAATATCAATACATTTTTTTGCTTTATCAAAAGGCATATAACCGGAAGGGCAAACAATTCCGATCGTATCGCCTTGTTTTAAATATGGAGGAGTGATTGCAGGCATATAAAAAATTTAATCCAGCGCCTGGTTTAAATCATTTATTATATCATCAGCATATTCAAGTCCAACAGAAACTCTTATTAAGCCAGGCGTAATACCAACACTTAATCTTTCCTGCTCAGTAAGTTTAGAATGTGTTGTACTTGCAGGATGCGATGCAATGCTTCTGGTATCACCAAGATTTGCTGTCATTGAAAGCAGTTGTAATTTGTTTAGAAAATTTCTGCCGGCTTCAATACCGCCTTTAATTTCAAAACAAACAATACCGCCGCCGGCTTTCATTTGTTTTTTTGCAATGGCATATTGCGGATGATTTTCTAAGAAAGGATATTTAACCCATTCAACGTTTTTATGCTTTTGCAAAGCCAGCGCAACCTTCATCGCATTTTCACAATGACGTTGTAAACGCACATCTAATGTTTCCAAACTCTTACTTAAAATCCATGCATTAAAAGCAGATAAAGATGGTCCCGTATTTCTGCTGAACAAATAAATATCATGTATTAAATCTTTTCTGCCTACAATCACACCACCTAAAACTCTTCCTTGCCCATCAATCCATTTTGTTGCAGAATGCACAATCAAATCTGCACCATAATCAATTGGCTTTTGTAACAGCGGAGTCGCAAAACAATTATCAACATTAAAAATAAGCTTATGCTTTTTTGAAAAATTTCCAACCCATTCCAAATCTATGATTTCAAGTTGCGGATTTGTTGGCGTTTCCAAATAAACCATTTTAGTATTTGGCTTAACTGCTTTTTCCCATGCTTCGTTATCGTTTGCAGCAACAAGTGTTGCCTCTATTCCATAACGCGGTAAAAATTTTGTAACCATTGTGTGCGTACTTCCAAAAACCGAGCTGCAGCAAATTAAATGGTCGCCTTGTTTTAATAATGCAAACATGGACGCAAACACAGCTGCCATTCCGCTGGCTGTTGCAAAGCCCGCTTCAGCGCCTTCCAGTGCACACATTTTTTTTATAAATTCATCAACATTCGGGTTGCTGAAACGGCTGTAAATATTATCATCATTTTCATCTGCAAACGCAGCACGCATTTCTTCTGCTTCATCAAAACAAAAACTACTCGTTAAATACATCGGTGTTGAATGTTCCATTTCACCTGTGCGCGGAATTTGAATACGGATGGCTTCGGTGACAGGATTTAAACTGTTAGGATGTTTGCTCATTCTATTTAAAAAATTTAAAAATAAACGCGAAGTAACAGAAAGATTTATAAGTTAATCGCTAATTATCTAATCATATAAGCATTGATATTTTAAAATCAATTTAAATTATTATACACATCCTTTGGATCATCGTTCAAACATTTGTTGTTTTCTTTGCTGTATGAAATATTGCTTCTTTATAATGGTGTTGTTTGTTTTTGTGAATGGATTAAATGCGCAGCCTTTAACAAGCGACACGGTGTTTAGTAAGGTTACTACGAAGGAAGCAAAAGAAGCGCGCTACCGCTATTTAATGGATACCGCCATTCAACAATATCTTGCAGAACCCTTGACCGATACCACAGAAGGTGATTGGAATGATGCATTGTGGAGCATGGAATTGATGCAATACAAAGATGATTTCACGAAACAAAAACTAGCAGTTGCATGGAGTATGGCTGCACAGATGTCTGATTATTTTCAAAAGAATTTATTGGAGACAACTTTCTCATTATATAAAAAAGAATTTAAACAGCAGGTTTTGAAATTTATGCGTCAAACAAAATCAGTAAGCATTTTTATTCGCTGTGCAGAATATATTATGCGTGCAGACGCAGTAAATGGTAAAGCAACGGTTGCGGCTTTAATAAAACAAAAGTTTCCAAAAGATACGAGTCTTGGAATGCAAATATTAAAGAGCAGGCTGAAAGCAAAGCCGCAGGCATTGCCGCCATTAAAAGATATTTTTAGTGATAGTTTTTTGAGCGGGCAAACAGTGATCTATAGTTTGCAAAGAAGCAACCGTGATTATGCCGGTCTTGTTTTGATTCGTAAACCAGATGGCGAATTTTTAAAAGACTCAACAGGAAATTACTTTCATACATCGCAACTGGCAAAAGCAATAACAGATTATCCTTTTTATATCACGAATGGCAACACTCCACAGGGCATCTTACGCTTTAGTGGGTTTGATGTGTCGCGTCTTTTATATATCGGTCCGACACAAAATTTGCAAATGCAATTACCTTATGAAGATTCGCCGCATATATTTTTTGATGACAGCAGCTTTATCGATACATCATGGAGTTCTGCATTGTATGCATCTTTATTACCATCAACATGGAAAAACTACGCAGGTATTTATGAAAGCTTTTATGCAGGTGAAATGGGCAGAACAGCAGTGATAATGCACGGCACTACAATCGATCCTGAATTTTATAAAAAACAAACGTATTACCCGCAAACGCCATCGCTGGGTTGTTTGTGCAGTTATGAACAATGGAATGATTCAGGGTATCGTGTGCACAGTAATCAACAGCAAATTATTGATGCATTGAACAGTATCGGTGCAAGCAATGGTTATGTTGTAGTAATTGATATTAATAATGCACACCGGGATGTTGAGTTGAAAGAGATACAACCGATACTTGATAAATTGAACAAAGAATAGCTTGCAATTTTATAACGATTAAGTAATGACCAGAAAAATAATTTATGTTTTTAACCCGATCTCGGGCACAAAAACAAAAAGTGCATTACTTAAAAAAATAGAATTTGAAAGCAAAGAAAAAAAACTGCACTTCGAATTCTTTAAGACCAATCCTGCTGGCAACTACGATGAACTGCTAAAAAAAATTCAGGCAGAAAAAATTACAGATATAATTATTATTGGCGGCGATGGAACAGTGAACCAGGTTACAAATGCATTGCATAGTTGCAACGTAAAATTTGGTATTATACCTGCGGGCAGTGGAAATGGGCTTGCATTTACTGCGGGCATTTCTAAAAATACAGATCGTGCATTGCAAATAATTTTTAACGGAAAAGCAAAACAAACAGATGCTTTTTTAGTGAATGATTATTATGCCTGTATGTTAAGTGGTCTTGGCTTTGATGCAACGGTTGCACACAAGTTTGCAGAAAATCCAAAACGCGGACTTACAAATTATGCCCGGCAAACTATTAAACATTTTTTTAGAGCGCATTCTTATCGATTCGAAATTATAACCAACGGGTTTTCATTTTTTACGGATGCCTACTTTATAAGCATTGCAAACAGTAATCAATTTGGCAACAATGTAACTATTGCGCCAAAGGCGAAATTAAATGATGGCTTGCTGGATATTGTTATCGCGCAAAAAATGCAGAAGGCAAGATTGCCTTTGGCTGTATTAAATCAAATACGCGGAAACAACAAACTGCAGAAAGTAATTGAGGATAATTCAGGGAAAAGAATTTTATATTTTCAAACGCCTGAACTTACTATCAGAAATTTTGATCACGCTGCTCTTCATATTGATGGAGAGCCTTACGAAACGGCTGATGAATTTAACATCAAAATCATAAAAGATTGCTTCCGTTTGATTCAACCTTAACGGCAACTTAAAAAAATTTATACCGATTTACCGTTAATACAACGTTCACTTAATATTATCTTTTAGTTATTTAATTTTACGCTTGAATTACTACTGAGCCTCGTATGACCAAACATGTTTTTTATTTGCTTAAAATTTATCTTTTCTGGGTCGTTGTTTTTTTTGTCAACCGTCTTGTTTTCATTGTATATTTTATAAAAGATTTTAAACCAGCCGGCACAAAAAATACGTTGCTAAGTTTTGTGTATGGCTTGCGACTTGATTTTTCTGCGGCTGCATATCTTTTCGTAATTCCCTTTTTAGTTTTTATTGTTCAGATGTTTTTCAAAAAAGATTTTTATTCTTCATTTATAAAGATCTACACATACATTCTTGTTGCTTTAATCTGTTTGATTTCTGCAGGCGACCTGGGAATTTATGAAAGCTGGGGTACAAGATTAAACATGCGTGCATTATCCATGCTTGTGTATCCAACAGAGGCTTTTATGTCGATGGCTTCATCACCCATTTTTATTTTATTCACTATAATGATCGCAGAATTTTTTGCATGCTATTTTTTATTCAGAAAGTTCATTTCAAAATTTCCTGATTGGAGAATCGCTTTGCAGGCAAAACCTTTATTTGCTCTAATTATTTCAATTCTTTCATTTGCTTTTTTAACAGGTGTTGTAATGCGTGGTGGTTTTCAGCAAATACCTATTAACGAAAGCTCTGCATATTTTTGTTCTGTGCCTATTGCAGACCAGGCAGCCATTAATATTCCATGGTACATTACACATAGTTTTTTAAGTAAAAATTTTACAACCGGTAAAAATGATTACATAGCGATGCCGCAGCAACTCGCTGAAAAAAAAGTTTCTGAACAATACACCAATTTTAATGATTCATCCATCACAAAAATTCTTACTACTAACAAACCAAATATTGTTTTTATACAGCTTGAAAGTTTTACGGCTGATGTTGTGAGTGAATTAGGCGGAGATGAAAATGTAACTCCTAATCTTAGCAATCTTATAAAAAATGGAATACTGTTTTCAAATATTTATGCCAGCGGTGTAAGAACGGACCAGGGCATAGCCGCTTTACTCTGCGGCTTTCCTGCACAACCACTGAGCAGCATCATTTATCAATCTGATAAATTAGAGCATCTTCCATTTTTATCTATCGAATTACATAAAGCAGGTTACAACACCTCATTTTATTATGGTGGTGAATTGGGCTTTGGAAACTTTAATGCGGTGGCACACTTCGGACAGTTTGAAAAAATTACGGGCTTACAAAATTTTTCAAAAGCAAATCTTTTTAATAAATGGGGTGCTGATGATGAAACCATGCTTGCACGCCAAAGTGCAGAAATGTTGAATGAGCCGCAACCATTTTTTTCATACGTAATTACACTGAGCAGCCATGAGCCTTTTACTGTGCCTATGAAAACTGTTTTTAAAGGTGATGATTTATGCAATAAATTTAAAAATGCTTGTCACTTTACAGATAAGGCACTCGGTGAATATTTCAATGCGATAAAAAATACAGATTGGTATAAAAATACTTTATTTGTTCTGGTGGCAGATCATGGTCATCAGTTGCCGAAGAATCGTTTGTTTGATGAGCCTGCAAAATATCACATACCATTAATTTTATTTGGCGATGCAATAAAACCAGAATACAGGGGAACGGTTATAAATACGGTCGGTTCGCAAACAGATATAGCTGCAACACTTTTGCATCAATTAAATTTAAGTTCTGAAAAATTTAAATGGAGTAGTGATCTTTTTCAGCACAATCGCAAACCATTTGCTTTTTACACTTTTGATAATGGT
>DASZUY010000237.1:0-12629 GCA_035547495.1 Parafilimonas sp.
TTATTTTTAGGCTACAGATAAAATTCAGTTAAACGACTGCCTGAATTCCAAAGGCGAAACCTTTGTCTTTGTTTTAAAAAGCTTGCTAAACGATTGCGGATGTTCAAAGCCTAATTCATAAGCAATCTCGCTTACTGATAATTCTGTTGTAGATAGTTTTTCTTTCGCTCTTTCAATTAGTTTGTTGTGAATGTGCTGTTGTGTGCTTTCGCCTGTTAAAACTTTCAATAAACTGCTCAAATAACCGGGCGAAACATTCAGCATGTTAGAAATAAACTGAACCGTAGGCAAACCTTTTGTTGCTAAATCGTTGCTTTTGAAATAATCGTTTAGTATTGTTTCCAAACCATCGAGAATTTTATGATTGGTTATTTTTCTTGTAATGAATTGGCGCTGATAAAAACGTTCTGAATAATTAAGCAATGTTTCTATCTGTGAAATAATTATGCCTTCACTAAATTTATCAATGTTAGTGTGATACTCCTGCCGGATGTTTTGAATGATATTGTTTAAAATTTCTTTTTCTTTTTCTGAAAGAAACAAAGCTTCATTTACAGAATAATCAAAGAACTCGTAACGCTTTATATTTGTAGCAAGCGGCGTGTTCCAAAAAAAATCAGGATGTATCAGCAACATCCATCCGGAAGGTTTTAAATTTTCATCGCGATTGTTTTCAATTCTTAATACCTGGTTGGGCGCCATAAAATACATAACACCTTCATTAAAATCATATTCCTGTTGGCCATAAAAAAGTTTTCCATTCACACCTTGCTTCACAGAAATAGAATAATAATCAAACACCAGGCGCACATCTTTTTCATTCTGCAACGACTGAAATTTTGCATAATCAATAACGCTGATCAACGGATGCTCCGGTTTGGGCAAACCGCGTAATGCATGAAACTCACTTATAGTTTTTATCCTGATCAAAGACATATATTATGAAAGCTGTTTAGTGATCAATATTTGAATTACTGTTGTAAACTTTCGCGAATTCATGCGCAAAGTCTGTCAATTTTATTTTGCCCAATGTTGGTTTATTACGAAAATAATCTTCATATAAAACACCGCTCACTCTGCCTGCATTCATCCCCGCAAAACCTTCAGCTGCCTGCTTACTGAAACCCGCACGAACTAAATTATCAATAAATTCTTCATCGGAAATAACCAGCCATTTCAAATCCTTTTTTCCAATTGCTTCGCCTAAAATTTTTGCAACTTCATTCGGCGAAACTTCATCACTTGCAATGTAACGAATCGTTCTTCCGTTGAACGGCTTTTCAATTTCTTCATCGATTACCGCTGCAATATCTAAAGGCGAAACCCACGGTTCTTTTTCATCACCACCATAATTTTGAATAATAGCATTTGCATTTTTTATTGACGGAATAAACGCGAACATGTTATAGTAAAAACCAACAGGCCGCATTATTTTAATGGAAACAGTGTTTGGTAATTCTCTTAAAATATTTTCCACGTCGTACCCATAACGCAACATTCCGTTGCCTGTATTTGTGTGTGCTCCAATGGTGCTGAGATGAATTATTTTTTTTACCCACGATTGTTGAATAGCCTGGAAATAGTTTTGCGCAATTTTTTGATACGCTTTTGTTACGTCAATATTGGCATCGAAGAAATTGACGGGCGGAATCATTGTGTAAACAATATCTGCGCCCGTAAAAGTTCCTGTTAAAAATGCAACATCATCTATTGAACCAATGGCTGCTGTTGCGCCTAACGCCTCAATGTCTGCCTGTTTGCCGCTATTGCTGCTGATAACTGTTACTGCATGGCCTTTTGCAATTAATAAGGTTGCCAACGGTTTGCTGATGTGTCCTAATGATCCTGTTAAAACAATTTTCATACTCCTGTTTTTTAATGATGCAAAATTGCATTAGCTAAAAAACACAGGCGTAACCAAATCTTCTTTTGTTGTATCCAAAACGTAGGTGGCGGAAACGATTAATTATTGTATCTGATTTATTGTAACTGATGTTTAACAGGCACTATAAAAAATGAAAATGTGTAGTCACCATAATGCAATAAATATTTGTCAAGCGGAATGGCGCCCCAACTATTGATGCAGCCTAACCCCATCTGTACTTTATCAATACAAACATTCGTGTAATTTACTTGAGGCACCAACGCACCATGACGCTGATG
This sequence comes from Parafilimonas sp., assembly GCA_035547495.1. Lineage (GTDB taxonomy): Bacteria > Bacteroidota > Bacteroidia > Chitinophagales > Chitinophagaceae > Parafilimonas. The sequence continues at coordinate 2,164 of DASZUY010000237.1, forward strand.
TTTTTCTGTTCCATCATCGAGCGATTCAATGGAATAATGTAAAGCCGACATTGATAAAGCACTGTCGCTGTAAAACATTAAACCATTTCCACCTCTGTTCGTTTGTTGCCACCATCTTATACCGGTTTTTGTTCCCGTTTCCTGCGGACGTATGTATGGATAAAACTGTTCATCTACTGTTTGCTTATACACGCCGATGAATGATGAACTGTTGCGGTCAAGATAATTTTCATAAGGTCCTTTACCATAGTATTGAATGTATTCATCATCTTTCGGCATTTGCATTTGCATACCAAAGCGAAACATGTTTGCAACTTTCGCCGTTTTATCTGCAATCAATTGTTGCGTAACTTTTATTTTTCCATCAGTTGAAATTTCATAGATCAACATCAGCTTCGCAGAAACAGATGGCATATCATAGTTTGCTTTTACCGTAACTACACTATCGCTTTTTTCATTTGTGAAACTGGTCAGTTTAAATGCAGGTTGTTTCCATGCACTGTATTCATTCTGCAAATCAGCACCAAAATCATTATCGGTTGGCGCTCTCCAAAAGTTTGGTTTTAGTTCTACATCTTTCAGCATCATCGGCTGTCCATTAATTTCAAAACGACTTAAAAAACCATCATGCCTGTTAAAATCAATACGCACTGTATTGTTTTGTATGATGAGATAATTACGATCGCTGTCCATCACACTTAATGAATCAACATTATCGTTTGCATTGTTTACCTGCACTGCATTTGTTGTGTTGAAATGATACGGTGAAATCGTTAACTGATTTTTCGCCACCACATAATTTGCAGGTATAAGATCTTTAGTTGTTTTTTGTTTGAAATAAATGTTCAATAAAACTTCTGCGTTTGAGTCAATGCTGTCAAGTTTATATGGCAATTGTATTTCTTTTGTTTGATGTGGCTCTACATTTAACTCATTAACCGTTCCTGTTTGCGCAACAACACCATTTACCAATAGTTGCCATTCGAGATAATCATTGCTCAGATCTTTAAAAAAGTTTTCATTATAAATATTGATGCTGCCTTTGTTGAGATCAACCGGTGTAGCCCATATCGATTGATAGAAATAACCCACTTCATGCATGTGCGGATTTAACACGCGATCAGGACCGATCAGTCCATTATCTAAAAAGTTTTTATCAGACGGATCATACTTATTAAAGTCGCCGCCATAAGCATAAAATGCAACACCATTTGAATCTCTTCGTAAAGACTGGTCAACAAAATCCCAGATAAAACCGCCCTGGTATTTTGGATACTTCCGAATAATATCCCAGTAATCTTTAAAGCCACCTTCAGAGTTACCCATTGCATGCGCATACTCGCATTGAATTAAAGGTTTTGAAGGATTGCTGTTTGCATACTTTATACATTCATCAGGTTCTAAATACATCGGACAAAAAATATCAGTGAATTCATTATTTTCTGCGCGCTCATATTGTACCGGTCTTGTAGTATCTTCTTTTTTTATCCAGCGATAGACATTTTCAAAGTTTGGTCCAAAGCCTGCTTCATTGCCCATCGACCAAATGATTACAGATGGATGATTAAAGTTGCGTTGCACATTGCGTTCATTTCTTTCCATGTGCGCTTTTGCATACAGCGGATTTTTTGCAAGCGTTTTATCACCATAACCCATTCCATGCGATTCGAGATTTGCTTCTGCCACTACATAAATTCCATACTTATCACAGAGGTCGTACCACAAATTGTTATCAGGGTAATGCGATGTGCGCACTGCATTGATGTTATTTTTTTTCATGATGGTAATATCCTCCAGCATACGCGCAGGCGAAATATTATAACCATCATCCGGATCCATTTCATGGCGGTCAACACCTTTAATTAATATCGGCTGACCATTCACCAGCAATTGCGCATTTTTAATTTCTATTTTTCTAAATCCAATTTTTACCGGGATAACTCCAAGCGTTTCGTTTTTATTTTTTAATGTGGTGATGAGTGTATATAAATGCGGTGTTTCCGCTGTCCATTTTAAAGGATTGTTCACGCTGATAGAAACGTTATGCATTCCATTTCCCTGTGTTGAAGCATTGCCCGCCTCAGCACCAACTTCATTCAATAATTTAAAATCAGCAGTTGCATTGCCGGCAATATTAATAGCAATATTTAGTTGTGCATTTTTATATTGATCATCTAATGCTGTGTTCACGCGTATATCATCAACATGTTGCTGAGGGCGTGCAAACAAATAACAATCTCTGCCCACACCGCATAAACGCCAGAAATCCTGGTCTTCTAAATAGCTGCCATCGCACCAGCGAAAAACCTGGAAAGCAAATAAATTTTTAGTGCCGGGCTGTATGTATTTTGTTATATCAAATTCAGCTTCCAGCTTACTGTCTTCGCTGTAACCAACAAACTGCCCGTTAATCCATAAATACATGTTGGAAGTAACAGAGCCGAAATGCGCAATAATATCTTTGTCTTTCCAGTTTGCAGGAATAAAAAATTCTTTCCTGTAAGAACCTACATGATTGTTTAATACCGGAACAAGCGGTGGATTATTTGCGAACTGGTTACTCCACGGATAATTAATGTTTGTGTATAACGGATCGCCATAACCATTTACTTCCCAAATTCCGGGCACCGGTAAATTGTTCCAACCTTTATCGTTATAATCTGTTTTGAAAAAATCAAGCGGTCGCATATCAGCATTCTTCACCCAATTAAATTTCCAGTAACCATTTAACGACATATAATTGCCTGAGCTTTCCATTACACCGTTTAATGCTTCGCTTTCATTTTCGTAAGTAAAAAAATTTGTGTGCATAGGCAGCCTGTTGATCTCATTTATATTAGGATCAAGCCATTCATTTTTCTGTGCATGTAATAAAGATGAAACAGGTAGTAATAATGCGATAATGATAAAGCGAAACAATTTGTTCATGGTACAACATTTTTGTGAGCGCGATAAAGATATATTTCGTGCAGGAATTTTTTAAGATGAAAAGATAAAGCAGGAGGTAAGCAGCGGATTCCGGCAATATCAAAACAAAAAATTAATAAAGTTGTGTAACTAAAGTCACCGGGTTAAATGTATTTGCATAGTAAATTTGTGTCTTAAGGGTTTAGGGTTGAAAAAAAGTTCCTGTGTCTACAGGAGCTTTTTTTTATTGCGTTTCGTGTATTCCGCGATCCTCAGTAAAACCCAGCGTAACAGCAAGAAAGATCATTAAGAACTCTAACAAATATTCTTTAAAACCTGTCTTCTATGTGTGCGTGATGATGTACTTCCATAAAATTTATTGAATATGGTATTCCTTTTGGATTAATTCAATAAGCCTTAATGCGAGCGCTTTTTGTCGTTTTGCCAACACACAATCAAATCTTTCGCTGGCAGCGAGATAATAATAATTTAAGGCTACTTTGTTTACGGTTTTATAGTCAGTTGACAGCAATGCGGGATGGCCCGGAGGCGGTTCGACTGTCGTATAAGATTTATTGATATTTTCAAATTCAACTTTCATTTGAGAAAAAACATAGCTGTCAAATAGAAGATAATTGTCTTTGTGAACGTCGTCGAGTTTTAGCTTTACAAGGTTATCCTGTGCTGACAAAAACTGGAAGGTTACATAATATAAGCTCAAACTATCGAGCAAATCCCGTGGATGAATGAGTTTCAGCATACCCGAAGCTTTCATCTGTTCAAAGGTTTTTGAGTTGGCATAGTAATTACCAACATTCGCCGTAACGGCTCTTGCATAAAGATAAATTTGTGGCGTATTAGATATATCATTATGTAGTAAAACCAACAAAGAATCTGCTGAAGTATAACTGTATTCATCCGTGTTGAGGATAGCATTAAAATGTGCAACATCAGAATTCAGATCTGCTAAAACAGCATGGATATCTTCATTAATTTCTTTATTGTCTTTGATATGTTCACGAAAATTTTCAGCAAAGAAGCCCAATGTAACTGCAAGAAATATCATTAAGAATTCCAAAAAATATTCTTTGAAATTTTTCTTTTCTACTTTAGGATGATGATGAACTTCCATGTTTGCAGTTTGTAGTTTTGAGTTTTTCAGTATGCAGTTTCTTTACTTTAAATCGTATTCTTTGTTCAATAAAGTGATGAGGTTTTTACCATGCTCAAATTGTACTTGTTCTGACCAGGCAAGAACAGTGAACATCATCATTAAGGACCTTACTTTATTTGCATATTCGGTTATTAGCAGCTTATCGTTATTTGCCAATTTTAATTGAAGGGAATCGTTTAAGAAAAACTTGTACGTGTTTAAATCATGGGCAAATGTCTTTACCTGGTCGAAGGAAAATATTTTTTGAGACATTTTATTTAAATCAGTTAACCAGTCCTTATACCCATCTGAATTGAGTTTTATGGCAGTTTCATTAAAATTATCATAAACACTTATGCTATCGCGGCAGGCTTTATTTTTTATAAGCGAAAACCCACCGGTGTTTTTTATTTCCGAAATGGTTCGGTTATTTGGGACGAACGTATAAAGACCAAAGGCATAGGTGAAATTGATGTAGTAAAGTTTGCGTATATCATAAGGCTCTCCCTTACTTGCAGCCTGTAACAAAAAATATAAGCTGTCCAAGTTTTCATAGATTGAATCATCCAAAGGAAGTGCATTAGATAATTGCATCGTGTCAGACACAAGATCTTCTTTCATCGAAACAATAAAATCCTTTTCTTTTGACCTGTCAGAAAAATGCTCGCGAAGGTTCTCTGCAAAAAAGCCAAGCGTAACCGCAAGAAATATCATTAAAAATTCCAAAAAATATTCTTTAAATTCTTTCTTTTCTACTTTAGGATGATGATGAACTTCCATTTTAGTTTTGGTTGTATAAAACGAGTATGGAAAATACTGAATAAAAAACTGTAACCGTAAAAAATATAAATGCACAGGTTTTTATTCATTACATAAGAAGACAGCAGGAGAGAAGAACGTTTACAATGTAATTTTCATTTTGGTGGGATACTAACCGATAGAAAAAAGAATTTGTTATTTTCTAAATGATTCAAACTTTTTATCTTTCGCTTCAAATAACCCTTATGAGCAAATATTACGCCTTCCTGTTTTTTATTTTCACCAATGTCTCTTCCTACGCACAGTGTGATTCATCTTTTTTCCGTTACACGGGCACAAAAATGTACGATGTAAGTGTAATAAACCCCAACACCATTGTTGGTGTTGGAGAAAATGAATATGTTTTAAAATCTGTAGATGGTGGCAATACTTGGAAAAATATTCGGATTAGCGGAACAGGATATCGACTAACTGCTGTACAATTCGCCTCACAAAATATCGGCTATACTGTAGATAATGATGGATCTATTTTTAAAACAGAAGATCAGGGTGAAAATTGGTTTCCCGTTTATACTAATACTGCCTTGCATACCCCATTTTCTGACCTGTATTTTTTTAATGATGATAAAGGTTTTGCCTTAGGTAAAAATGGTCATTTGCTAAGTACTAATGACGGCGGGATTTCTTGGTCTGACACTTTGCTAAGTTTCTTTGGTGACCTTAATAGCATAAATTTTTTCAACGATAGCTTAGGCTTTGTTACCGGGAGTGGAAATCTTTTTTTTAGAACCACAAACGGAGGTAAAACATGGACCACTGTAAATATTAGTAACATAGGTTCTGGTATAAATATTTTAAAGCTTAAAATGGCTTCTGTAAAAATAGGATATGCAGTGGGTAATAATATTGCATTAAAAACAACCGATGGCGGTGTCACCTGGTCGAGGCTGACAATAGATGATCAGGATTATTATGAGGATTTGTATGTTTATAGCACAAATGATGTTTTTATTGTAGGAGGTGAATTTGGAGGATTGATTTTGCATAGTTCGAATGGTGGTAAGAACTGGCAGGCAAACCGAAGCCTTTTGTATATCCCTCCTTTATCCGCAATTGCAGCTGATAGCAGTGGAAAAAAAATAGTTATAACAGGTGGTGGTAATGATGGAGGCAAAGGTAGAAGTATCTTGTACAGTATTGATTCGGGTACAACTTGGACAGGTGCAAGTATGAATGATGAAAATGATATAGGAGACATCCAATTCATTAATGATTCAACAGGTTTTATGGGCAGTACGTTTCTTGGCTATAAAACTTCGGATTATGGCGAAAGCTGGGAATTGCTGCAACCTATACCATCTGCTTACGATGTACAATCCCTCAGCTTTATTGATACCTTAAACGGTTATATTGCCACTGCAGGTTATTCTGCCGGAAATTTGATTCAAACCACAAATGGGGGAAAAACCTGGATCAAAAGAAATGCACCTGGTTTTTTAGCTTCATCTACTGACAAAATAAAATTTATCAATTCTTCAACGGGTTTTTTTACAAGCTACGGAGTTTTATATAGAACTGCCGATAGTGGATTAACTTGGAAAAAAATATTAAATTCCAGCGAAACAGTTTTAGATTATACCTTCCTTAATGGCAAAAAAGGATTTGCGGTTTGCTCACTTGGTAAAGTGTATACAAGTAAGGATTCAGGCAAAACATGGCAGAGTTTTAACCTGAATACCCTGGAGTGGTTGAGCAGTGTGTATTTCTATAATGATTCGATCGGCTTTATCGGCACCCGTGACAGTTCGATATTTAAAACGGTTGATGGAGGTGCATCATGGACAAAAATTGATACCTACATCTACAATTTGCAGATCTTATCTTTTCACTTCACTGATAAACTGAATGGTTATCTAATCGGGAATAATAATTACGGTGGTATAACTGATATATATAAAACAAAAGATGGCGGTCTTACATGGTATTTCGTTACCCAGGCAGATGGAAATTTTAAGAATATTACCGGATTTAAAACAATTTATCTAGCCGGTGAAGGTGGGCAAATTATCAGAACAGACACATTAACTATACCCTCAATTCCGGGATATATACAAGGGCCCGATGAATCTTGTGTGGGTGAAGTAACCGGGTATTCAGTGATAAACATTCCAAATGATTCACTTATTTGGAATTTAAACAATGGCGGAACTTATACAAAATCTGAAAGCACAATTGAAGTGACGTGGAAACAAAAAGGCTTGCATAAAGTTTCTGTTGCTGCGCAAAATGTTTGCGGTACCGGTGCATACAGGGAAAAAACTGTTGATGTAATTCTTTTTAAACCGGTGATAATGCAATTAGACTCTGCTTTAACAGTAACCTCTGGTTTAGCCTATCAATGGTATTATAATGACACTTTAATTCCGGCAGCTAAAGGAGGAACGCAAAAAAATTTGCTACCTGACAGTTCCGGTTATTACAAAGCAGAAGTGGTAAGTGATCATGGTTGTACAAGAATTACCGATTCCTTTTACTATGCCAGTGTTCTGCCTGTTCGAATTGTCAGTTTTAATGGCAGCATCATCAATGAAAACGATGCGCAGCTTAAATGGGTAGTAACAGATGAGGAAAACCTTGATCATTTCAATTTACAAAGAAGTATTGATGGAATTCACTATTTAAGTATTGCCCGTATTAATAAAATGAAAGGTAGCGACCTCCAGGCTGAATACACATACGTAGATAAAAATGTAAATAATATACAAGCATCAAAAATCTATTACAAACTTGCAGAAGTAGACAAAGACGGCAAATCTTATCTAAGTAATATTGTATCAATAAAATTAAACAGTGTACTTCTTACAGCAATCGTTTCTCCCAATCCGTCATCTGGTACTGTCTGTATATCCTTAAGCGGTTTCAAGGGTAAAGTTATAATTAGAGTAAACGATTTATCAGGAAGAGCATTGCGTGAAATAAAATTACAACTTGATGCACCAGGCAAATTTCAGCAGCAACTTAATATTTCAGCCATCGCATCCGGCAGTTACTTTATGAAAGTTAGAGACGAACACGGCAATCTAAAAACAGTACAGTTTGCCATACAACGTTAATAATGCGGTATTGAATTTTTTTTCTATCGCCTTTATTGGTGTTCTTCAACAACAAATTGTTATTTTATTTATGCCTTTCAACAACTATTGCCCTGATTTTTACACCGCCACAATATTAGAATGGAAGCAGCTATTAAAGCCTGATAAATTTAAAGACATTATTATAAGCAGCCTTAAATTTCTTATAAAAAGATGAGCGCATTATTCTTTATGCGTGCCGGAGTCTGCAATTTGCCTGAAGAATACAAATATTCCTCTGCATCATTTTACCTGAATGAAGATAAGCGTTGGCGTTTTCTTACACATTATGAAGGATAGTATTTTTTGTTGGTGAAGAAACCAACAAGGGCGGAAATTTGAATTAAGGAAAAAAATCTTGAGAAGGGGAAAGGTTGATGCCTTTTCAATCTTTCTCTTTCAAAAGAAATTAATCAATACATATTATTTCTTAGTCTCCTCAATTTCTTTGGTACATAGGAACCCCTTGTTACTGCCGTTTTGTGCATTGTCGAGAATTTTTCTTATTTCGTCATCAGTTAAAAGCCCAGCGGTTTGAATAGCGTGAATGGCTTGATTTATTGATACTGAAATTGTAAAAACTTTTAAATCTGTTTCTACGATTGACCTTATTAAATTATAAACCGAATAAAAAATTCTTTCGGGAATATAAGGAAGTTCCCAGTCAATGTCTTGCAGAGCAACAACAGGGTCTTTATAATATAAAAATAATTTTAAAAGACTCTGGTGATGTTTAGCTTTTCGTATTATAGCAGAAGTTGATAAATAATTTTCGATTTCGCTAATGGTGTCGTCCAGCAATTCTTTTGGAACATTATGCTTTAGTCCAACTACTGTATCACGATAAGAAAGAGTATTTGATTGCGCAAATTCTTTCCAAATTGGAAAAGAAATATTAATTAATTCGATTGCAAGGCTAATTTGTTCGTCTTCCGATAAAGTCTCACATAATTGCTCAAGTGTCATAATAATGGCAGGTAACGTTCAGGCTTGGCGAATTGCGGGTATTAGAATTCGTTCAGCCGGAACTGTTGTTGATTTTTACCTACCTGCCGGTAGGCAGGTTTAAAGTTCAAGATAAAATTTTTTATTGAGTAAAGTTTCGTTGCCCTTATAACTGCAGCACAATAGAAAAACAAAAGTTGATGTTCTGTATTGTCAAGCCCGCATTTTGCCAAACTTTCTGTTAGGCGCATTTGTGTCACTCGTCACTGAAAGTGTAAATGTCTCCCATTTTGTTTTTACACTCTAAAAAGAATTGTTTCGGAAGTACATTAGTGAAACTTACTCGTGTCACAATATTTGGGTCACAATCCTCTCTGTTTTTATTGTCAAATACAAGTGCATTATTTTGTATTTTGTCTGGCACGTCATAAGTCATACCCACGTAATAGTTGCCTAAATATTGATTCTTGTTATTAAACACAACGATTCTGCTCGTCGCTCTTGGGGCAAGTCCCCAATACCATCTTGAAATCAAAATTTTGAAAACACGTCCGTCTTTTGTCTTGAGTTTTCCTAAGTAAGTTATTTCAGTTCTGTTATAGCCGTTCTTTTTTGAGCGGTCAAAAACATATGTCTTTCCAACTTTATTATGTCGCAATACAACTTGTCTGTCTTTGTCTGGATTTAATTGTCCAAAGGCAGTTGAGACGGTCAGAGTGAAAAAAATAAATAATAAGCGAGATGTCATACAAGTTGCGCCTAACACAAAGATTACTGATATTACACGCAATTTAAAAAAAATTTCACCCTTCAATATCAACACTTTTGTGTTATACATTTTGTACCTGCATGCTTGCAGGTTGTTGTTAGTACAATACATTTTCTATTGCTGCGCATTAACAGCAAATTTTGGTGAAAACATTAGTTAACTAATTGAAGTGCAGTTTTTCGGTTGGTGAGGCACCAACCGATAGAAAAAAAGCCATTGTTGGCTGTAGTTTTATTCCTTGTACTTTATCCATTTGTTTTTGTCAATAGACGTTGTGTCAATTTTTGTTTGAATGTTGAATAAGTTAAGAACTGGTCTTTGAAGTACGATTTCAAAATCACTTGATTCAGTCCCGCCACCAAAAGCACCTTCATTTAAGTAACGACTGATTATTTTTACTTTGTTATTGTCTTTGTCAACGTAATATGTTGCAGTTTCTGTCCAAACTGCGAGTGAAAGAAAAAAATACCAAAAGCCAAACAAAATACAAGTTATAACACCAACGAAAACTGATGTTAGACCAACTAAGAATTTATTTCTGTGCGGTTTATAAGCAAAAGAAAAAACTGTCAAGGTTGTCGCAATTAAAAGAACAGAAAGAACGCCTACATAGAACTTTTGCCTAACGTTTATGTCAATAAAATATACAGGAATGAATTGTCCTACTGTAAAAATAAAAATGCAACACAAGATTAAAATAAATGCGACGCCATATTTTCTTTTAGACGTTTTGGTTTGTTCCATTACTAATAGTAAGATTGAAAATTTTATCGTTCAAAATCATAGCCAACGCAAAGATTTA
>DASZUY010000238.1:0-59537 GCA_035547495.1 Parafilimonas sp.
TTCCTGTGTTATAAGAAGCTAAGGTATCTCCATTTTGATCTTCAATGCTTAGCGTAATATTAGGCTCAATAGACGTAAACTTACATATATTCATAATCCAAGAGGAAAATTTGTAAGTAGTGCCACTACAGAGCCCGCTCACATTCTTCTTAAAAAATATACTCGGCTGGTACGAAGCGTTTATTAACATAAAATAACCGCTAGTGTCACCTGTGTGATCAGTTAGGGTGTTCCATCCTCCATTCCAACAATCTGTAGTATAATTAGTAATTGTATATTGACCATCATTGGGGCACGTAGTTGCTACATAGTCAAGGTTGGTGATATCAGGAGAAAGCGGTAACCCCAACCCCGTTCCCGAACCGAATGTTTCGTTCACAATCGCATCACCTATACTACCTGTGCAGGCATTGGTGGTTACTCTTATAACTATTTTATTACTAGTAGTATCTATAACGGCATTGCAAGAATTTGATCCGGTAACAGATACCCATATACTATCGTTATTATTAAGTTTATCATCAGTGTATACAGAAGAGTCGCTGCCAATCTTTTGATTGTTTTTATACCATTGATAGGTTAATGGCGGCTGAAGATTAACTGTCTTTGCTGTAAAAGTAATTGGAGTACCGGATGTGATATTGGTAGCGGAACCGCTTAACGAAACTGATGCGGGAAGTGACGGCAATACAGTGATGGTAACACTATCTGTTGAACTGCAACCCGGCGATCCGCTTAATGACGTTTGCACATAATAAGTATAATTTGCTTCATTGCTTCCATTGTTGGTTAATGTTAACTTGGGATTTGATATGAAAGAAGAACTCAGTCCCCGTGTTGGTGACCATTGATAAACATAACCGGCATTAGGAGAAGTGCCAATATTAACAGATTGACCTGAGCAGATAGTTTGGTTAGCACCTGCTTTAGAGGGAGGAATATCTGTATAAATAGTTACATTTTTAATAGAATGATTGTCTGTTTTGGCACCAGTAGAAGCAGTAAATCCGAGATAACCCGCAAAATTGAATTGCTGAAAGCCTGTAATGTATAAAGTGTTGTTTACATAAAGACTGATGTTGCCATTATCATAAACAACTTTAGCATGATTATAATTATTAGACCTGATGAAACTTAAGCTTCCTGTACTATTATCAACAGTAGGCTGTGACCAGCATTCATCATAGCCTGCCCCCCATCGTATTTCAATTTTAGGATAAATAGCAAAATTTAAAGGGAAACAATTTGGGTTAGGGTCGAAACAAATTTTTAAGCCGTTAGCCGTTTGCGGAATACCCATGCCACCACCGTTTACAAAGTTTGTGGGCGGAACATCCAAGAAGCAAAAAGCTAAACCGTCCGCCAATGTTCCGTCAAATATCCTGAAATCAAATTCTGCTGTCCATCTGTTACACAAAGACAGATTTATTGGTTCAGCATAGAAAACGGCACCAGATTGAAAATAATTTGCAGGACAAACTATAATCTCAGTATCATCAGTTCCTGTTACATTACCAATATAAGCAGCACCGCTAAATTTCCATCCTGTTGTATCTAGAGGGTCCCCATGTAGTTGAGCAAAAATGTAGGATTGGGAATGAGCAAAATTTATCAGACAAATAAGAATAACGCATAATAACAATCTCCGCGGTATTAATTTCATAACAAGCGATTTTACTCTTTCAGAAACGGTTGCTTTAATGTAGCGCCATTTATTGTTACCTGCAGTATGTACAAACCAGCTTTTAAACCCGCGGTATTAATATTCACATCATCATTATTTAATTTGATATTATTGTTAAGAATTTGCTTTCCTGAAACCTCAATTATTTGAACTGTAGCATTGCCGGAAGAATTTGTCACTCTGAAGTTTAATTTGTCTGTAGTGGGGTTTGGCCATAGAATAAGTGGGGAATTTTTGTCGTGCAACTTAACCGCGATGGTTTTGCTTAAAGTTGAATTGCCATCTTTGTCGACCTTTTCTAAACGATAATAGACCACTTCGACGGGTAACAGTGCAGCGCTTACATCTGTATAATTATAGTTTTTCGTTGTCGCGCTTGCACTATCGGTGCTTATTCTTGAAATGGTCCTGAAACCTATGCCATCAATACTACGTTGAACATCAAAATAAGCACTATTAATATCCTTAACTGTTTCCCAACCTAAAACCACGTCCGCCTTTGCAATCACCGCTTCAAGAGACAAAATGTAAATTGGTAATACATCAGCGCTACTTGCGACTATAAAAGCTGTATTTGTATAACCTGAGTTTGTAAAGCCGTCTTGTTTAAGCGTATATTCGCCGTTATTTAATTGGGCTGCTTGTGTTCTACCTTGGATCCATTTCGAACCATTATAGTAAGCAATAAAACAAGCATTCGGATTAAATCCAGGCGTTTCATCTTTTGCACTCCACGAAAATTGGAAACTATGTATTTTGTTTATGTAATAATAAGTGCTCACAAACCATGTTTTGTTTACCACGGCCCTATTTATGATATCTCCTGCAGCACCGTTTTTACGCACTTCATTTTTTATATAGGTTGAAAATGTTGATGAGGGATTATCATAGTGATAAGTAAATGCAAATGGGGTGTATGAGGTATCATTCGTACCAACCGGAAGTATCTCTTCCGTATCAACTGGGCTCGCGTAACTATTTAGGTTGAGTGAAACTGGTGAGCCATCATATGATGCGAATGTGTGATTCAATTCGATGAACCTTTTGTCGCTGAAATTTTTGAAAAACGGACTTTTTTGGAGTGTTAGACCTGCATCATTTACTATAACTTTATTGTTTGTTTTAAAATTTATAATTGAGTTAAGTGCTAGTGTATAATAACCATTCCGGGCACTTGTCAGGTCCCAATCGTTTCCATCTATATTTATAGTATCAATGTTATACAATCCCAGACCATATGTCGTATTTAAATAAGTACCGGTTCGGGAAATGGAGCCCGAACCATTAATGTTCCCGCTATTAAATACTGTCCCACTAATCTTAAGGCTTCCAGGTTGATTGACATATAAATCCCCATAAGCAAGAATTAAATCCCTGCAACTATACACACCTGTTATAACCGCACTATTGTGAACAGCGGGGATTATGACGTCTTCAGAATTGTTTGGAACTCCTACCGGTAACCAATTATCCTTATTTCCCCAATCATTTGAAACCGTGCCAGTCCATATCTTTTGAGGTTTTTTAATTACGCAAGGTTCTGTTCCTGTTCGTAAGGTACCAAATCTCCAAGTTCCGGTGGTATCTTCAGATGGAGCATCAGCCGCATTTACGAGATAAACGCTATCGCCAAGATCAACACCCTCATTTGAAACATATAGGTATCCTATCCGATAACAATTACTACCGTTAAGATTCATTCGCCATACAATGCCGCTATTGAAGTTTGCAGTAAAAATGAGTAAAGATGAATCGATTTGCACAACTCTATCTGTGTAACCTGGCGAATTAGGGTATTGCAGCGAATCGGATAAAGGATGGCTGGAGGATGTTGCATTTCCATCCCAGATGTATGTGGAGTAATGGAAGCTGTTATCAACATCAAAATAAATCAAGCCAGATGAGCACGTGCCGCTCAAACCAGCAACACGGGCATTAGAATTTAGAATCTTAGAATCGTACTCGATTCCCTTTGTAACTTCAATTACATTTTCAATATAGTTTCCTTGGTCGTCAACTTTTTCTCTCTCAAAAAAAGCTTTTTGATTTGAAAGCAAATATTTGAAAAGTCTATGGTCGTAAAGAAAATAGCTGTAGTACTTAGCATTATTGCTTTCTATAATCGACGGATTACTGTTTTCGGACGAAATGCTCACAAGATAGTAAGTACCATAGTAGGTTGAGTCGTTAAAAGTCAACGCAAGTATGTATTGATTATTTACGTTTACCCAATCTTGGACGTACGTGCTATAGGTTCCAGGTGTAAAGTCAGTATACATGCGAGGCTGCTGAACACCATCGCCAACCCAGATTTCCCGTCCGTGAAGCTCGTCGTAATGTTCAAAATAGACAGACCCGTTTAGGGTTACTATGTTTGACGCGGCCACACTAAATGGATCCTCAATGCTGTCAAGGGTTGCCCATAATTCAAAGTAGGGTTGTGTTCCAGAAATAGTACCATCAGTTTTATATATATAGCTAATTACACTATCACCCTCTTGCTGAGCTCCACTGAAAAAATACGTGTTGCCAATGTTTTTCGTGGAATCTGGGCTGGGATAGGAAAACGTGCCAGCATTCACATCTTTCTTATCACCTGCAAATATTGGGAAAGTTCCTGTTGAAGTTCCATCGGAACGCCATAATCCTAAAAAAGTACTTTTGTAATCGGCACCCTCCATTGTAACCTTATAAACTAAAAAATACAAAAGGCGACCATCAGTATACGAGGAAGCAATATCCATTCCCCATGAAGAGTCAAAATTCATATCGCTAACAAACACAGTTCCCTTACCGGTGCCATCAGATTTCCATAGCCCACGCTTTTTATTATTACCATCATTTGCAAAAAATAATGCAAACGAACCCACTTTGTACATCCTAGTCGAAGCGTAATTAAGACTAGAGTTCATTGTACTTGATTCACTTCCTATATAAGTTCCATCGCTTAATCGATTTTGATGGCCGTTTGAATTTATATCCTTTAATAGCCAAGGGTGCTGCGCAACAGAACAGCAGCTAATTAATACTAAAAAGGTTGTTATTACTGTCTTCATACCTTCAGAAGTTTAGGTGAATTTATTCTTTCAAAAATTCTTTCCTCCAGACGCTGTTATTGGTTTTTATTTGAAGTAAGTAGGATCCGGCTCTTAAGAAGTTCGTAAGTATGTTAATATTACCGGAACCAATGGTAACGTCGTTCTTGTAAACTTGCCTGCCATTCATATCAAATATCAGCATGGTGGCATTCCCGCGATAGCCCTCTAATCTAAATGAAAGATTATTCTTAACAGGGTTCGGCATTATAGATAAACTATTAGACTGTCCATCGAATTTAACTATGACAGTATTGCTAAATAACGATTTACCATCTTTGTCAACTTGCATTAATCTGTAATAAGCAAATGGAGTATTTAATTCAATTGAATTGTCAGTGAGACTATAGTTAGTTTTAGTGATAGAGGTACCTTTGGATTGTACTTTTCCAATGCTGCTGAAATAAATACCATCAGTACTTTTTTCGACATCAAAATATGAGGTATTTTGTTCTTGTGCTGTCTGCCAACTTAACTCAACATTGTCGTTAATTAAAAACGCAGAAAAATTTAGTAATTGGGATGCTAAAACTCCAGATACAACAAATGACCGAGTTACCGGCTTTGCGCCAGCGAAATATACATTTCCTACTGCCGTGGCTTTAATTGTGACAGTGCCTGTTCCAGTAAGAATTGCTATGCCATTTTCAATTTTCGCTGGTCCGCTTACAACTTTAAATTTCACATTCTCACCCGAAGATGCACTTGCTATTAAGGCAAAAGGTGAATCCCCAATAATTTTATCAGGTATAGCTGCGAAATCAATTGTATTTGGGTATAAAACAGCCTTTTCAAAATTGGAATCAACCAAAACAGGGACTTTGATCGTATCAGATAAGTATGAAACGAGAATAGTGTCTGAACCAGCCTCGCTTGCTCGGACAACTCCATTTCCGTCTATCGCAACTCTGTTATATAAAGGTGTATAAGTAATACCATTTGTGGTATCATTGATATCGTAATCTGCTGTATCGGTGCCGATTTTATACAACGCCGTGCATTGCAGAGATTCCTCCCTTATACTTGAGTCAAGTTCTATAATTGAGGGATTAACCTGGAGCTTTAAAAAAGTGCCATTCGGGACAATTGTAAAAGATGCGGTGTCACCAATAAGTACGCCGCTAGAATCGCGAGCTAAAAGTGCAAAGTTTATTTTTCCGATAGAACCAAAATTCCCCGGCAGCGTAATATTAAGTGAATTCGAAGTATCAAAAGCGAACCATCCCAAGTCCTGAATCATGCATATAACATTATTTAACTTACTTGTTTCGGAACTATCATAAGTTATTGTGATGTCATTTTGAACCCCGCCTTTGAAAACAAGATTGCGACTTGCGGAATCAACTCGAATCATTTGACCTGTCATGCCCATACTGCCGGTTTCTTTGTTTTTATCATCGTTTCCGTTTGTAAAACCGGAAACTGCGTCTAAAGGGGCAGGGAAATAAGGAGCGAACAAAGATGCATCTGAACTTTGAAGTAGGTTGGCTACTTGCGAGAAGATTGCGGGATTGTCGGTTTCCGTATTAGAAATTGCAAACGTTCGACCGGGGGGGTCAGAATGTGCTGTATATTGAAAATTTCCTGTTCCCGTACCTGTCAAGCCACCAAGTTGGCTTTTTCTTGAAACTACTAAATCATTAAGATCTTCAAATAAACTACTTGTGCTGATCTCTCCAAGTGCATATAAAAAATCATTCATTGCTGTAGATTGGCTCGCGCTTGCAATTCCGACTACCGCAAAAACTTTATTGATTTTGTTATCATTTGTAGCCTTAAGATGTTGTAAGGCAGGATTATTTGAAATATCAGGATTGAAATCTCTATGGCAGCTCCCAACCTGCATACTTGTTCCGTTAAGTAAATCCCTGATACTGTATAATGTCGAAGGCAAATGGATCGGCGCAATATTATTATAAAGAATGGGACCCAGAGGGCTTCCCAAATGCGGAGTACCTAGAGTTATTAGCTTATGAATAAACCCTTGCTTATAGTTTTCCGCGACAAAATTTTTTGAATCCCACTGGGAAAAGCTCCTCGTCATCAATCCGCCTAAGCTGTGTCCAACAACATCAGCTTGGCAAGTAACTATACCTTGCATTTCATATTGAGTAATTCCATCGTTTATGGCTTTTAAGATTGCTTTTCTCCCAAAAATGCTTTCAGGGTTTACAGGGTCAAAAGTATTTGAGCTTTCCGCTGAATAGTCAGCACGGTGAATGTTAGTAAATCCCACATCCGTTAAATATTTAAGGAAGCTTGGATTTCCGTTAGAGTTTTTTTCCCAAACTTGTGGATTGGACCACATGCCGTGTACGAGCACAACCGGTGGTGTAACTAGCTGAAGATTTTTGCTGCTGGTGGTATAAGCGTTTGGATTATTAGGATTGTCGTAGCTAAAAGCCCAAACCGTGAGATTTCTTCCGCCCAAAGGAAACGAGGATCCATATCCATCAGGTGCCGTATATACGCCTACGGCATATCCGTCACTGTTTGACATCACATTGACATAGGGTTGGTTAGTGACGGATTGGTCAAGATTCGATAGGAACCCATTCTCGGAACCTTGTATCAGAAATTGAACTTTTACATTTGGGGCTGTCTTCGCTATCACGAGCACTTTTGATAATCCATCAGTGGCGGCACCAATAACCTTCTTGGTAGTATCAATTTTGGAAACGTCAGTATTTAATGTGCCATCATCTTTCACCATGGAAGGATATGGGTCCACGAAAGAGACGGGAAAGGGTGGACACGGATCATTAGTGACCCAGGCGACATCTCCAATTAAATAGCCAGTATTTCCATAATTTAAATTGTTATAAATAGCTCCCGGATTACTGTAGGTGTACCCTCCTGTTCCTTCATTAAAGTGATAAAAAAAATCATTTAACGAAGTCAAGTCCGTTCCATTTGCAACCGAATCTAATTGGGACTTATTGATAACATCTGGTGACATAAACACATCGTCTATGTAACCGTTAAAATAAGAGTCTGTGTACATCTTATTTTGGTAATATTGGGAGTGACATCCAATTGAAGCATCGTTGAAGTTTCCACCTAATGCAGTCGCCCAATGAAGTCCTCCTCTCATCTTTTTACTTGTTACTACCACTCCATTCACATAAAAATTGCACATGTATGAACTTTGATCAAGTGTGACAGCTATGTGATAGAATTTACCGGAGTCTGGAACAACTCCGGAGGATAAGCTGTCTATTTCTGGTTGAATGCTCGGTTCAAAGCCCACCCCATCGGAAGTATCAATTGCACCCTTAAACATAAATTCTCCACTCGCATTTAAGACGATTCCCCATTCCACCCGTGTAGAAGCACCTTGGTTTACAAAAAAGCTTCGATAAACAATACCCATATTAGATGGATGCTTGCTTTCGCATCTCACCCACGCTGCAATTGTAATGCTCTGAGAATAGTAAATAGGATCTTCCGCATCAACAAATCCATTTAGTCCGTGACAATGCAATAAGTAGCCACCGCAATGATAGGTATATTGCGAGGAAGCATTGTTGCAGACAAAAAATGTTGCGACAAATAGAACAGTTTTAGTAAAAGTTTTCATGTTAAGACTTTGAGTGAAATAGGATTATGTAAATTTTATTCGTTTTGGCTGACCAGCCAATAGCCATTTACGGCTAATTTTAGTGATAATTATGGTATACAAACTGGAATGAAATCAACTGCCTTTTACAACTCTTTCAAACTGGAAATACTTGTAGATGGACGACACTGTTGTTGATCCAACAGGTTACGCGGCAAAACACTTTTTAGAAAACGGATTGCAAGCCTCATTTCATAAATGACATCCGGCAGAGTTTGAATTCATGAATCAAAAAATATCGCCCGAAATCTCTCATTTTTCAAAATTGTTCCGCATAATCAATATGCTGATTATATTACCAGCTTCAATTTCAGGATGCGCAATGCCAAAGGAAATTATGTAAAGCTGCTGCGACGTTTTTCTGACATTGCAGTTAACGAAACAAGCTTACTGGGGGCATTATTGGTGTTGCATTTGATATTACACATTTGAAAACAGAACAATCTATTATACATACAATAGAAAAAAGATAACTGCACTGCCAGGCATGATAAATGAACTGCTGTTAAAAAAAATTCATCCTTTATTCGATGAATTAAATGAACCATTAACTTTAAGATAAACAAAAATTCTTCGACTTGCGGCTGACGGATTAACCAGTAAACAAATAGCAGCAAAACTTTTTATCAGCGAGAGTACTATTCTAAATCATAGAAAGAACATACTGGCAAAAACCGGTTGTCATTCTTCTGCTGAACTGTGCGATTTCCCTTGCAACACAGTTTGATTTAGTTAATACTGATAGTTTTTTATGGCTAATTTTTTTCCTGCATTCACTATATTTTTTAAAATCATAATTTTAAAACCAAAATACTGTTTATGCCTGCCCGCAAACCAGTTTCTTATACCTCACTTATCAGCGATGTTTTTTATCGCTCCAGAGATATTGATACAAAAGAATTGCACCAGTTATTAAACCAGGCGGAGGCTATACCGCAATCATTATTGCCCTTTAAAGGTATTATTCATGTAATTGATTATACACAGCGCAGGCATGTAGGTATAAGCGGCGATATAGTTAACATGATTGGATACAAGCCCGAACAGGTAATTGAAAACGGTCTTGATTTTGTTGTTGACATTTTTCAAAAAGACGATTTTAAATTGTATAACGAAAAGATGTTTACGAAAGCGATGGATTTTTTAATCAACATTCCCCATGAAGAACATGACCAATATATTTTTTCGTATGGTTACCGGATGAGAAAATCGGATGGAAATTATATTCACCTTTTTCAACAGGGAACTTATGTAACGGATATAAAAACCAAATTACCACTGTACGGCATTGGTGTAGTAGCAGATATTTCACCCGTAAAAAAAGATGTCTGCATGATATTTTCAATTGATAAAAAAAATAAAGGGAGTCTGCTTAGATATAATAATATTACCACTGAATATTACTACCCTGATCCCGACGAAGCTAAGCTGTCTAAACGGGAAAAGGAAATCGTGGGGAGGCTTGCCGATGGCTTAAGCAGCAAAGCAATTGCTGACAGGCTTTATGTAAGTGAAAGCACTGTCGTTAACCATAGAAAGAACATGTTG
This sequence comes from Parafilimonas sp., assembly GCA_035547495.1. GTDB lineage: Bacteria > Bacteroidota > Bacteroidia > Chitinophagales > Chitinophagaceae > Parafilimonas. The sequence continues at coordinate 9,947 of DASZUY010000238.1, forward strand.
AAGAAAACCAATACAAAGAATGTTGCAGAGCTAATTCAATACGCCATTAAGAAAGGAATTATTTAAACACATCTTCTGAGAAAGAGAATAGCAAATCATTAAATACTTCAGATTGTTCTTCGTTTACGGCATGTCCTGCGCCATCAATCAAAAAAACTTTTTGTTTCCAGAGTGGATTGTAATTATTCAAATAATTTGTATTTACAATCGTTTCGTCTTTTCCAAAAGCAACGCAAACAGGAACCTTGAAATTTTGAATGTTCGTTAATTCATCAGTAAGATTTCCCTCCATTAATGCTTTTGCTAATTGCTCTCTGAAAACAGGGTCAGTAATTCGATAAGTTTTAATGAAGTTTGTTGCCGCGTCCTTATTTTTCAAATGTGCAAATGCAAAGCTTTTTAAATCCTCGTCTGAAGGATTGGCGGCAGTTATTACTTCTGCCTTTTCAATTGGCTTCAATATTTTTTCTGCAGGAAATTCTTCATTTACAATGCAGGCTCCGGCTAACATTATTCCTGCGCAGCCACGTAAGGGTAGTTGCATTTCACCAATAATATTTGTTCCATAAGAAAGACCAGCCAATATGTAATTTTTTATTTTCAATTTGTCAATCAAATCCTTTATAAGTATCGCAATTTTTGCAGGACGATAATTTTCAGGATTGTTTTGACAGCGCCCGGATTCTCCGTGTCCCGGCAAATCAATGGCAATTAATTGGTAATGCTCATTCAACTTTTTACTTTGCAGTTGAGGAAGCCAGCTATCAGCGCTTTGTGAATTGCCATGAATAAAAACGATTGTATTTTTTCCTAAACCTGACATTTTAAGATTGACCGCAGTACTGTTCAGGTGAAACTTTTGTTGATTCATAATCCGGTTGTTTATTGAGATTAAAATTATTGGATTGTTTATAATTTTATCTTTATGAAGTATTATTTTCATCTTTAAACATTAATCAACCAACGCTGCATGAAACTTAAGCGTTCCACCATCAATTCTTATCTGAATGTGCTGGATAAGGTTTATTATAATGACGAAGAAATAAGCTTTGAATTTATTTATCAACTGCTAACTAATTTCAAGCAGGTAGCGAATGTAATTCCGTTTACAGTACCTGTCTTCTTTATAATTGATTATACAAAAGCACAATATCTTTCACTCTCGGGTGGAGTACACATGACCTTATACCCGCCTCAAGAATTTCTTGAAGGAGGCATTGATTTTTTAGTGCACATTTATAATCCATACGATTTCAAAGTGTACAATGAAAAAGTGTTTAACGCCAACGTGAATTTTTTGAAAACGGTTTCATGCCAGGAACATCATAAATACGTGTTCTCTTATAATTTTCGTTTTCTAAATGGTGCAGGCGAATGGTGTGCTGTGTATCAGCGCAGTTCCTACATAACGTCTAAACAAACCGGGTTGCCTTTGTATAATATTGGAATGGTATCGGATATTACTGCATTTAAAACAGACACCACCATGCTGCATACTATTGAATACTTTGAGCAAAAAGAAGACGGGTTTACTAAAACCCTGGTACAAAAAAATTTTTTTTATCCTTATGAAGAAGATATGCTTTTAACGCGGAGGGAAAAAGAAATATTAAAGCGAATGACTGATGGATTAACGAGTAAAGAAATTGCTGAAAAATTCTTTTTAAGTGAAGACACAATCATTAATCACAGAAAAAATATGCTGCGAAAAACAAATACAAAAAATGTTGCTGAACTTATTTCGTATTGTTTGAAAAATAAAATTATTTGACTTCAAAAGAATCAAATGAAACTGCTTTTCTTTCCAGGTGGCCCGGGCTTCAATTCAAATCCGGAAATTCAGTTACTGAAAACGAAATACGTAGATGAGGGAATTGATTTTATCGGCTGGCATGAGCCATCTGTTTTTCGTACAAATGGAGATGTATTTACTGCTGAAAATGCTTTTAAAAATTATTTGCAAAGTGCTGAAACATTTTTCAGAAAAAATTTTTCAGGTGAACCCCTTACAATATTTGGTTTTTGTTTTGGAAGCTATCCTGTAAAATATCTTTTAAGAGAACATGCTGATAAAATAAAGTTTGCAATTATCGCCACTCCTGATTTTTGCTTGCCTCGAACGGATAAGAATATATTTATTCATGTGATGAATGATTATAAGCAACATAATGATATAAGGGCTGAAGTAATGAAAGAGATACTCGATAATTATCCTTCAACATTTGATGAAAATATGGAAAGAGGATTTAGGTTAGCTGCTGAAAATCCAAATCTTTTTCATTATTACTGGCAAAACGATGAACAGATGCAGAACTTTGTTCAATATTATAACGGGAAATATCAAATAGATGTTGAAGGCTTTTTAGCAGTAAGAAGAACGATGTTTGAAATAAATTTAAAAAAATGCAAAGTTCCTGTAACAGTAATTTACGGAAAGCATGATAAAATAATTTCGATCAGCGATGAACTAAAAAAAATTCCTGAACTGTTTAGTAATTGTTCTCTAATGGAAATGGAAAGATCATCACATTATCCCCATATCGAACAGGCAGAAGAAGTGCTTGCACACATTCAAAAAGAACTCCGGAAAAAACCCTAAACTTTGAAAGTTCCGTTTTCTATTTTCCAAATTAAGGGTAAACACTACAACTTTGAATTATCAGCCAATAGTTTGCTCGTTGAAAAATAAATTTTGTATTTAAAAAAACTATTGCATAAGTTTATTGCCGGAATAGTTTTTTAGCCTGACCCATTTTTTTAACTGCTGAGCCATACCACGACTGCTGATTCATTACAACAACTGAACATTAATTTTTCTCTTCCATGAAAACTGTAATTTTTTTACGAAAGACAGGTATAATTATAATACTTTTTTCATGTGGCACTTATAATTCCCAAAGTCAATCTTGGAGTTCTGTAGGAGGCGGTCTAAATAAGTGGGCATTGTGCTTGACGGCTTTTAATAATCAGCTATATGTTGGTGGAGGATTCACGACAGCCGGAGGAAGTGTCGCTAACTACATAGCAGCATGGAATGGATTGCAATGGTCTTCTTTAGGCTCTGGAATGAATTCGCAAGTAGAAGTGATTGGAGTTTTTAATAATAACATATATGCAGGCGGTTCTTTTACAACTGCGGGAGGGGTAAGCGTTTCATCTATAGCAAAGTGGGATGGTGCTAATTGGGCAGCATTGGGAAAAGGTATTCACGGTGGTGTGTACGCAATAACAGAATACAATGGTTATTTGTATGTTGGCGGTACCTTTGACTCAGCGGGTACTATAGCTGCAAATAATATTGCAAAATGGGATGGTAGTAATTGGTCTTCCGTCGGGAATGGATTAAATTCATACGTTAATACTCTTTCTGTAATTGATGGACTTCTTTATGTTGGAGGAGGTTTTTCAAAAGCTGGTGGTATTACAGCAAAATCTATTGCAAAGTGGGATGGAAACATCTGGTCATCCTTAGGTAGCGGTACAAATGGTAGTGTTGGTAGCATACAAAAATTTAATGGCGACATATATATCGGAGGTAGTTTTACAAATGCGGGAGGATTATCTGCAAACAATATAGCCAAGTGGAACGGAAGCAGTTGGGCTTCTTTAATATCCGAGCCCAACAATTTGGTGACAGATTTGAAAGTTTTTGGTTCATCATTATATGTTTGTGGACTATTTTCTCAAGTAGGCTCAGTTTACGGAAATATAGTCAAATGGGATGGCAATAACTGGTCTTCAGTTGGATACGCTGACGGAAACGCCGCGAACTGCTTGGAGCTATTTAATTCAAATTTATTTTTAGGAGGCGATTTTTATTCAGTGGGGGGTACCCCCGCAAACAATATAGCTGTCTATTCAAATTCAATCGCCACTGTTCAACCTAAAATATACACGTCAAATAGCTCTTTAAACAGTGGACAAATCCAAACAATAACAGGAAGCAACTTTACAAATAATGGCACTATAAATCTATATGTACAAAACAGCAATGGTGATTTAATATCTACGAATAATTCTTTCACCTATTTATCAAACGGTGGTTTCACGTATCAATTGCCAATTACTTCAGATATGCCCGGCGGTGAGTATACTGTTTATGCAATAGATGCTATTACAGGAGTTTCAACACCTACTATTAAATTTTTAGTAAATAATACAACACAACAAAAACTTTGGATAAATGAACCTACGGGTAGCAGTAAGTACGAAACCGATAATCCTGTTATAATTACCTGGGGAGATTTTATTACAAATTCAAATGTTACAGGTAAATCAGGATTAATAACGAAGCATTACAAAATTGAATATTCAAGCGATAACGGAGCCACTTGGAATACTATTTCAAATTCAGTTCAGGAAAACGCGACTTCAAATCAAAGCAATTCGTTTACTAGCAGCTATAGTTTTAGTAATGCAGGTAACACTTATAAAATAAGAGTAACCGATATTGATAATCCTTCAAATTATAATATCGGCGCAACTTTTAAAATAACTGCTTCATCAAGTATAGGTGGTTATACTTCTTCTTTAGAATGGGATAAAAGTTCGCCTGTTCCTTTCAATGTTTCCCATCCGTACGGATTAGCTGCAGATGGAACAGCACGGGTTTTAATAAAGTTCGCCCGCAGTGCGGGCAATAAGAAAAGCGTAAAAGCAATCAGTGCACAAATACTGCCGTCAGGGAACGACCAAACTTCTTCAGGAACAAGCTTATTAGGTAAAATCACATTGGCTACCAATATTAATCAATATAGTCTTGAAGGAAATTACGCAAACAACACTTCAGCTTCCGTAAATTATGCAGTTCCTGACGCCAGCCAAAGTTTTTACTTCTGGTTAGTAGCACCAGATGATTTTATAAATGTTCAAAGCAACCAAGATTTAGAGAATCAAACCGGGCAAAGAACAATTAAAGTCGCATTCAATATAACATACAATGACAATACAAAAGAGAAGGATACGGTAAAAAACATTCAAATTGTAAGACCTCCATTAATGATGGTGCATGGTTTAAACGGTGATGCAACTTCGTTTGACAATGCAAAATATAATTTTGGCTGGTCATCACCTAAGTACTTCAAACAATCACAACAGAATGGGTTAGTTAAAGTATATGACCAGATTGAACTCATAAAATATGCTTCTTTTGATGATAATGCTCAGGTCTTATTGAGTGAAGGAGGTCCTAATTCTTTTCAAAAACTCTTGGGTGAGATGCATAGCGCAGGTTATGCTTCTAACAGGGTCGATTATGTATGTCATAGTATGGGCGGTTGTGTTGCAAGAACAGTGATTTCTTATTATGGTAGCAAATATGTGCCCTCTATACAAGATACAAATCTTTATAAATTCAGAAATTATGGAAGCGGATTCATTAATAAATTGATTACGATTAATACTCCACACAACGGGTCCGAATTAGCGGATTGGGTGTATGATAAATATAAATATGGAATAACTCCTTTGAACCCATTAGATATAGCAGCCTACGACTTCTTTGGCTTTGAAACGTATTTCCACCAATTCGATGGCTACTTTGTTGAGACCAGTCCGACTCGTTATGACGTTTCTCCAGCGATCTTGGATTTACGAGCCTACAGTGGCGGAATCCATTTGCCAACCACTTATGTAAAAAACCATTTAATAGGAAGTGATGTGGATTATGCGAACAATCAGAGTGAAACAAATTTGTTATCGAATGAGAACTTAGAAATTTATGGATTATATAAAGTATTGCTGGGCTTAAAGATTTTTACCTCTGTTCATGATTATTACGCGGATAATTATGGAACAGATGAATACTTATCTAATTCAGATTTAATAGTACCTATTTCAAGCCAACTACCCGAAAAAACCATAAATCAGATTCCTAATGTTAAAGATAATCCATTCGTTGAATCTAATTCATCTATACTTTATGGTCCAGATGTGCTTCCAGTAAATCATTTAGATATAAAGGATAATGTGGATGTTGGCAATCGCGTAATGGTTTTATTAAATGCACCGATTAATTCATCATATTTTGCTGATGAGATCCCTGCAAATCAAAACTTAGTAAATAGAAATCAGGTAGCTAATTTTTCTGATTCAAGTTTTAGCTACTTTGATAAGAAGCACATTAAAATTCAATCTCCTTTAAACAATGCAACAAAATATGTTGATAGCAGTTTGGCAATAACCATTAAAGTAAAAGACACTTCGCATCTTCAACAAATAGAAATTTTCTTTCAAGGTCAGTCGTATCGATCTAACTCGAAGGATTCATTGCAAACATTCAACGTTCAGGTTGGATCCAACTCAATCGGAAAAGATAAAATAATAGCAGAGGCAATTTATGATTCAGCTGGTTTCTCTGTTAGTCATGTTGATACTGTAAATATTCATGTCAATTCTTTAGATACGTTAAAGGGTTTTTACATTACTCCAAAATCAATAAATCTAAATCCTAAGCAAACTTTCATACCCGAGTACAATGCAATTTTTTCACATTATGTTGGGTTAATTAATAACGACAACAGTTCACTGCAATTTAAGATTGGCGATACGCATGTTATTAAATATGTTGATTCATTGCATGAGTTTATAGCAAAAGATACAGGCACAACTTATATTATTTGTAAGTATAAAGGCTTTGCTGATACAGGATTTATTTATATCACCAATTCACAAAGCGGTGGTTCATCTAAAGTTTTACCGGGATATACAATTACTGAAAAAATAATTAAGGTTGGCGACAATGAAGGTTTAAAAGTTTATCCTAATCCAAGCAAAGGAATTTTCGCAATTGACTTAAACACTATGACAAATATTCAAACCCTCAAGATTGTTGACTACAATAGTAAAGAGGTTTACAGCAATTATAGGGTTTCAAAAACAACAACGTTACAAATAGATTTAAGTAAGTATGCTGCCGGAGTTTATTTTATTGAAGCATCTGATGGGAAGAAAACTTATAGTAAAAAAGTAATCATAGAAAAATAACGATAGTTTTTTCAAATGTTCATTTTAATACACTTCAATCTTTCTTTATGAAAACAAAATTTATATTTATTGTAAGCATCTCATGCTTACTAATTACTCTTTCAACAAATGCACAAAACTGGCTAACAACCGGAAACAAAGGTACTAACCCTGATCAAAATTTTTTAGGAACAATTGACAGTAAACCACTATCATTTAGAACACAGAATATTGAGCGAATACGTATAAAAATAAATGGTTGGGTTGGTATCGGAACTTCAAATCCGCAACAACAACTTGATGTGCATGGCAGTATTAATCTTTCTAACAATTCAGGATTATTTGTAAATAACCTGAGAGTATTTTATACTCAAAATGAAAACACTTTTGCCGGTCAACTTGCAGGTGGTCTAAACTCATCAGGAAATCTTAATACAGCTTTTGGCAACCATGCGTTATTTGTTAATTCAAGCGGCTCTGATAATGCAGCATTTGGAGCTTATGCTTTATATTCAAACACTGGTTTTTTCAATAGCGCTTTTGGAGGAGGAGGCGTTATGTATAATAATACGACAGGATATTCTAATGCAGCTTTTGGTGATGGAGCCTTGCATTTAAATGGTCAAGGATATGAAAATACAGGATTAGGATTTGATGCATTGTACAGTAATACAAACGGAAATGATAATTCGGCATTTGGCATTAGGTCTTTATATAATAATCTAACAGGATCAAGCAATGTAGCTATTGGTAATTCATCGCTATTTAGTTCCCAATCTGCAAGCAATGAGGTTGCAATTGGAGACTCAGCTTTGTATAGTTTAACTAATGGGAATAATTTAGTTGCAATTGGCTCCCAAGCTTTACTAAATAACACAAATGGTGGCGCCAATACAGCCGTGGGAACGCAAAGTTTATTTTCAAATACGACTGGAAATTTTAATACTTCAATAGGGGCGTTTAGCCTATACCATAATACTACGGGAGGTTATAATACAGTTTTTGGTTCAAATGCTTTATCTGGAAATAGCTCAGGCACTTACAACACAGTTTTCGGATACGGGGTTGATGCGGATTTTGACAATTTAGATAATAGTACTGGCATTGGATATGATGTGTTGATTACAGCAAGCAATCAGGTGCGCATAGGAGACGGTACCGTAACAAGCATTGGCGGTTATTCAAACTGGACAAATATTTCTGACATAAGGGTGAAGAAAAACATAAAAGAAAATGTACCTGGTTTATTATTTATAAATAAACTTAAGCCTATTACTTATAATCTTAATCTTGATGCTGCAGATAAAATTTTACAGCGACCTGCTATTAACACAAATGACGGGAAAATTTTACAACGCACGGCTGAAGATGTAGCATCACGCAAAGCAAAGGAGCAAATTATTTACTCTGGGTTTAGTGCCCAAGATGTTGAAAGAGCTGCAAAAGAAATTGGTTATAATTTCAGCGGTGTGGATGCAGCAAAGAATGCGAAAGATCTATACGGCTTGCGCTATGCAGAGTTTGTGGTGCCTTTGGTAAAAGCAGTACAGGAGTTAAGTAGAATGAATGATGAAAAAGATTCTGCGATTAATAATCTACAGCAACAAATAAATGAATTAAAAATAATGATTGAGTCTTCTAATCAATCAAACATTAGCAAAAGTCAACCAGTTAGTGTTTCATCTGGGTCGCTTGCTCAAAACACACCTAATCCTTTTTCAAATAGTACAACAATTAGTTATTCTTTGCCTCAAAAATATTCATCAGCCAGAATAGTAGTTACAGACATAAGTGGAAATAAATTAAAGCAAATAAACTTAGAGGCCAAAGGAAAAGGATCTGTACAGGTGGATGCATCAACATTAGCATCCGGTGCTTATCAGTATTCGTTATATGTGAATGATAAATTGATTGAGACAAAACAAATGGTGCTTCAGAAATAAAGCTATTTTTAGACTAAGGGCTTTATAAAACAGTTACTTCGACTTAATGTCAAGGCTTCTATTAAAGTAAAGTTTTTTACAAGTCTTGACTAGGCGCTTTTAACCAATGGGCGGCGAAACTATGGGAGAAATTATGGATCAGTAGATATTATCTTATTTTTTCAGAAAGTAACTTTTGTTTTCGATTTCGTGTTGCCCACTTGTTGCCAAAACCGCTGAAACCGTTGGTGGGCAAGGAAAGTCAGTTACTGTATCGGGAAGTAATAATGTTTTCTTCGTTTCATATTCGTCTCTTGTTCGTTTCATATTCGTCTTTCTTTGTCCCGAAGGCGAAGAAGAAGCGGTAAAAAGGCGCCCGCGGTACAGCAATAAGTATAGCAATAGCAATATTTAAATTAGTAAAGTTTCCAGTTGATAATATTGTTGATGAAGAACATTCATACATGATGTAGAAGATGGAAGATAATCTGCGCGGTTATTGAACCCGACAGGTTGAGGATTTCATCGCTTTGCGTTTATATGTTGTAACATAATTTCATATTTATAATTGTAAAAGTCCTTCGGACTCGTTTTAAACCGCTGCCTGTTGTAATATTTATAGAAACACATCACCAATAATTACTTCATAAATTTGTGATGCTACAAATCCGAGCTATCGTTTCATTTCAGTAAAATGAATTGGGAAGGAAAGTCCGGACAACACAGGGCAACCCATCCCGGTGTATACCGGGACACTCGTTTTACGAGGAGAGATAGTGCCACAGAAAATAACGACCTCATCTAACCTCTCCGAAGGAGAGGAAGAGGACATGGTGAAAATGTGAGGTAAGAGCTCACAGCAACTTGCAGTAATGTAAGTTGGGGGTAAACCTTGGGTGTTGCAATGCCACATAAGGAAACGTTTGAGAGCTGCCCGTTCAAGTTTCCGGGTAGGCAGCATAGATAAATGATAGCATAGAACAGAATCCGGCTTACGGGGTTTGTAGCTTTTTTAAATTTCTTACCATGAAAAAATTTCAATCCATCTTTCCGTACAATCAAGAGTTAGTTGCAGAATATCCTTTGATGCCCGAAGAAGAAATTGATGCAATGCTTTCATTATCTGAAAATGTTTTTTATAGCTGGTGTGCTAAAACGTTTGCACAACGTGCAGAAGTTTTTTTAAAGCTTGCAAAACTGCTGAAAGAAAAAAAAGAATCGCTTGCAACAATTATTACCAATGAAATGGGCAAGCTTACAAAAGAAGCTGTTTCCGAGATAGAAAAATGTGCATCAGGCTGCGAATATTTTGCAGCGCATGCAGCAGAATTTTTAAAAGATGAATTGTATAAAACGAATTATAAAAAAAGTTTTGCAACCTTTCAACCTATTGGTGCAGTGCTTGCCATTATGCCGTGGAATTTTCCTTTCTGGCAAGTATTTCGTTTTGCAGCGCCCGCATTGATGGCTGGCAATGTTGCTTTGTTGAAACATGCACCAAATGTTTGTGGCTGCGCCTTAGCATTACAGAATTTGTTTGAAGAAGCAGGTGCAGAAAAAGGTGTTTTTCAAACCGTGATTGCTGATGTTGATGTAGTTGAAAAAATTTTGCAGCATGATATTGTGCAAGGTGTTTCTTTAACCGGAAGTGAAAGAGCCGGAAGCAGCGCGGCAAGCATCGCATCAAAGCATATAAAAAAATCTGTGCTTGAATTAGGCGGTTCAGATTGTTTTATTGTGTTGGCTGATGCTGATATTAAGAAAGCTGCAGAAGTTGCTGTTGCTTCACGCATGCAAAATGCAGGGCAAAGTTGTATTGCCGCAAAAAGATTTTTTGTTGTAAAAGATATTTTAGAAGATTTTACTGACGCTGTTCAATCAGAAATTAAAAAATTAAAACCTGGTAATCCTTTTGATAAAGACACAACATTCGCACCAATGGCAAGATTAGATTTAGCAGAAACTTTGAAAAAACAAATGGATAAGTCTGTTGCTAAAGGTGCAGCAATTATTTTGGGCGGTGAAGTTGACGGCTGCAATTATCAGCCAACACTATTAACGAATGTTCATCAAGACATGCCTGCGTTTGATGACGAAACTTTTGGTCCGCTGTTTTGTTTGGTAAAAGTGGAAGATGAAAAAGAAGCTGTCGATTTTGCAAATGCCTCCCGTTTTGGTTTGGGCGGAAACATCTGGACAAAAGATATTGAGAAAGGAATTTCTTTAGCAAGAAAAATAAATTCAGGAGCTGTGTTTATTAACTCGATGACTAAATCAGAACCGGCGTTACCTTTTGGCGGAATAAAAAAATCGGGTTATGGAAGAGAGTTAAGCAATCGCGGAATAATGGAATTTGTGAATGTGAAGACGATTACGGTAAGTGAATGACCTCACCTAAATCCTCTCCAAAGGAGAGGACTTTAAACCACTCAAATACTTTGTAAAGTGGAAAAACTCAGCCTCTTTCTTTCTCTTCTCCTTTGGAGAAGGGTTGGGATGAGGTCGAAGAAATGAAGTTTTAATAGTCAGTTCCTATCAAAATCATTTTTCCAATCTTTTGAAATATTCTTCGCTTTATCTAACACAGATTTTTCCAATTGATTTTTATACGCTGAAATTTTCTTTGAAACATTCTCATCAGCTGTTCCAATAATTTGCGCTGCGATAATGCCTGCATTTTTCGCAGCATTCAACGCAACCGTTGCAACAGGCACACCGTTTGGCATTTGTAAAATAGAAAGAACAGAATCCCATCCATCTATTGAATTAGAAGATTTAATCGGCACGCCGATGACCGGCAAAGTTGTAAGGCTTGCGATCATACCGGGCAAATGAGCAGCGCCGCCGGCGCCAGCTATTATAACTTTTAATCCGCGCTCAGCAGCCTTTGTTGCATAATCAACCATACGCCTTGGCGTACGATGTGCTGAAACGATTGTCAGCTCAAAAGCAATATCAAATTCTTTTAAAATTTCTGCAGCATCTTTCATGATGTTTAAATCACTATCACTGCCCATGATGATGCCGACGATTGGAGTTTGTGAGTTTTCTGTTTTCTGTTTTCTGTTTTCTGTTTTTGACATTGTAAAAATTAAAAAGTAAACTATGAAACTACCTTCAAAATGTTTTTAATCTTATGCGCTTTGTAAGTTAAATCAGTTCTGTCTTTATTGATGATTGTAACATGTCCCATTTTTCTGCCGGGCTTTGTTTGCCGTTTTCCATACAAATGCACAAACACATTTTCCATTTGCAAAACCTCATCTAATCCTTCATATTTCGCTTCACCTGAATAGCCATCGGCGCCCAATAAATTTACAATGGATGAAGGAAGAATCGGATCTGTATTTCCTAACGGATAATTTAAAATGACGCGCCATAACATATCATACTGGCTGCAATAATTTGCTTCGATCGTATGATGACCACTATTGTGAACACGTGGTGCTGTTTCATTTACAAACACTTCATCATTTTTATCAACAAACATTTCAATCGCAAACAATCCGGCGCTCTTTAATTCCTTTACTACTTTTAAAGCAATGGCTTCGGCTTTCCATAAAACACGTTCAGGTAATTCAGCGGGAGAAATTTGATAATCCAATAAATTCAGAACAGGATCAAAGATCATTTCTGCGGGCGGATAAATTGCCGTCTCGCCTTTGTCATTCATTGCAACAATAATGGCAATTTCTTTTTTAAGATTCACCATTTTTTCCAATACAGATGGTGCATTAAAGCCTTTATCTAAATCACTTTCATTTCTCACAATTTGAACGCCTTTACCATCGTAACCACCTTCACCAAGTTTATGTACAGCCGGTAAAAAATCTTTGTTGTTTTTTAGTTCAGATAAATTCTGTGTGATGATATAAGATGGCGTTGGAATTTCTTTTGACTTATAAAAATCTTTTTGTGTGATCTTATTTTTTATTGTCCGTATAGCAGATGGTTTCGGATAAATTTTTAAACCTTCACTTTCTAATTTTTCAAGTGCCTCAATATTTACTGCTTCAATCTCTATTGTGAGTGCATCAACGTGTTTACCGAAATGATAAACCGTATCAAAATCTTTTATATCACCTTTTATAAAATGATTGCATAAATGCGCTGCCGGGCAATTTTCATCATTCTCTAAAACAAAAGTTTCTATTACATAATTTGCGGCGGCCTGCAATAACATTCTCCCTAATTGTCCGCCGCCAAGGATACCAACTTTCATAAAATTGAATTGCGGCGAAGATAAATTTCTTCTGAATTATAAATTATAGGTTATGAGTGATAAGTTTAATAAGCGTTGATAATTTATCATTCATAATTCATAATTTCTTCTCAACTTTGTATCAACGATGCTACCAGATTATCCACATAAATCTTTTTGCGATAAACGCATCAATTATTGCCTGCTAATGGAAGTACTTGCCATGGGCGCGGCATAGCGCTGTTCTTCCGCTTTGCGCGTTAATGCGCTTCTGAATTTTTACTTCAAAATTTAATTACATAATTTTTATGGAAACGATAGTTGCTGAAAAAAAAGCAAAACAAACTGATATAGATTTTTTACCACTCGAGGGAACAGACTATGTTGAATTTTATGTGGGCAATGCAAAACAAGCCGCGCATTTTTATAAGTCTGCATTCGGCTTTCAAAGTCTTGCTTATTCCGGCCCTGAAACAGGCATAAGAGATAAAGTGAGCTATGTTGTTCGTCAGAATAAACTCACGTTTGTATTTACAACTGCATTAAGAAGCAATAATGAAATTGCAGAGCATGTGTATAACCACGGAGATGGTGTAAAGTTTTTGGCTTTGCGTGTAAATGATGCAACCGATGCATGGCATCAAACAACAAAGCGCGGTGCAAAAAGTTTTTTAGAGCCGGAAAGATTACACGATGAAAATGGTGAAGTTGTTATCAGCGGAATAAATACATATGGCGAAACGGTGCATCTTTTTATTGAAAGAAAAAATTATAACGGCATTTTTATGCCGGGTTTTGTTGAGTGGAAATCTGAGTTCAATCCACCTTCAACAGGTTTGCAATATGTTGACCATTGTGTAGGAAACGTTGGCTGGCATCAAATGGATACATGGGTAAAATTTTATGAAGAGGTAATGGGCTTTAAAAATATTTTATCGTTTGATGATGAAGATATTTCAACAGAATATTCTGCATTAATGAGTAAGGTGATGAGCAATGGAAATGGTTATGTAAAATTTCCGATCAATGAACCGGCAGAAGGAAAAAAGAAATCGCAGGTAGAAGAGTATTTGGAATATTATGATGGTGAAGGTGTGCAACATGTTGCGCTTGCTACAAATGATATTGTTCAAACCGTAAATGATTTAAAAAGCGGGGGCGTGGAATTTTTGAAAGTGCCTTCTACATATTATGATGATTTGATTGAACGTGTTGGAAAAATTGATGAAGATGTTGAGCCATTAAAAGAATTAGGAATTTTAGTTGATCGTGATAACGAAGGTTATCTATTGCAAATTTTTACTAAGCCGGTTGAAGACCGGCCAACATTGTTTTTTGAAATCATTCAACGCAAGGGAGCAAAGAGTTTTGGCAAAGGAAATTTTAAAGCCTTGTTTGAGGCGATCGAAAGAGAACAGGCGTTGCGTGGCAATCTTTAACTAAAACTTCATACGAAAAGAACAATTATGTTAATGGTTGATAGTTTATTTGCATGTCAGGAATTGTTTTCAGCTTAAGAGTTTAAACTTTTAACCTGGTTAACAATTCCTGAATCTATTTATGCGTTATTTTGGTGCGTATGAAAAAATTTGTTTTACTCGGTTTGTTTGTAATCTCCGGTTCCATAATTTTCGCACAAGGTTCTTTTATAGATTATCAGCGAAATTTTCCGCGTGTTGCAGATGCGCTAAATCGTAAAACAGATACTTTAAAAAAACAGTTTGCTGCCATGGGTTTGCAATGGCCCGCAAGAGAAATTTACATCCGTTCATTTAAGTATGACAGCCAGTTGGAAGTTTGGGTACGCAACAACGATAATGAACCTTTTAAGCTTTTTAAAACGTATGCAGTTTGTGCGCTTGCAGGAACACTCGGGCCAAAAAGAATGGCGGGCGATTACCAGGTTCCGGAAGGATTTTATTACATCAATGCATTTAAACCAAACAGTGCATATCATATGTCGCTTGGTTTAAATTATCCAAACGAATCAGATAAAATTATTAGTCACGATGCAGATCCCGGTGGTGATATTTTTATTCACGGAAGTTGCGTAACGGTTGGTTGTATTCCCATCCAGGATTTTCAGATTGAAGAAGTGTATATTCTTGCAATGAGTGCAAAAAGCAATGGAGAAGATTTTATTCCTGTGCACATTTTTCCTGTTCGATATAACAATCCAAAAAGTATGGCATATTTTGATAAAGCAACAAAAGATGAAGCCGACGTTCAAAAGTTTGATATGAAGCTGAAACAAGTGTATGACTACTTTGAAAAAGAAAAAAAACTTCCTATAATCTCCATTGACCCTAAAGGTGAATATGAAATCATGAATTAACATTCGAATGATTTTGTTTCTTCAATCTATATTTTTATAAAACCCGTTTTTTTGCCTATGAAAGAAAAGTTGCGCATCGATAAATATTTATGGAGCATTCGCATTTTTAAAACAAGAAGTTTAGCTGCTGAGGCATGTGATAAAGGAAGAGTAAAACTGAATGGTGTTGCAGTTAAGGCATCGAAAAATGTAAACGTTGGAGATGAGTACGATATTAAATCAGAAGAAAGAAAATGGGTGATAAAAGTTGTTGATCTGCTCGATCATCGTGTGCAATATGCTGAAGCAATAAAATTTTATATTGATCTTACGCCTGCAGAAGAAAACGAACGCATGGAAATGCAGACATCAAGTTTTCATACAGGAAAACGTTTGAGTAAAATTGGTCGTCCTACGAAAAAACAACGAAGGGATCTCGAAGATTTTATGGAGTAACAGTTCGCCGCTTACTGTTTGCCGTTCACCGAAACAATAACTTTGCTTCATGAACATTCACATTCTTACCGTATTACCTGAATTATTGGCAAGCCCGTTAAATCACAGCATCATTAAACGCGCACAGGAAAAAAAATTATTGCAGATACAAATTTTCAATTTGCGTAAATGGGCAATTAATGAATACGGGCAGGTTGACGATTATCAATATGGCGGCGGCGCAGGTATGGTGATGATGTGTGAGCCTTTAGCAAATGCGATTGAAGAATTAAACAGCCAACATCAATATGAAGAAATAATTTACACAACACCGGATGGCGAAATGTTCAACCAAAAAGAAGCGAACTATCTTTCTCTGAAAAAAAATATTTTAATCATCTGCGGGCATTATAAAGGAATTGATCAGCGCATAAGAGATCATTATATAACAAAAGAAATTTCTGTTGGTGATTTTGTTTTAAGTGGTGGCGAATTGCCGGCAGCAATTATTACAGATGCAGTTGGCAGGTTGATTCCGGGTGTGTTGAATGATGAAACTTCTGCGTTGTTTGATTCTTTCCAGGATGATCTTTTAGCGCCACCCGTTTATACAAGACCCGCAGATTTTAAAGGTTGGAAAGTTCCGGATGTTTTGCTAAGTGGAAATCAAAAACAGATAGATGAATGGCGTTATGAAAGATCTGTTGAGCGAACGAAAATGAAAAGACCTGATTTGTTGAAAGACTAAAATTTTTCTAAGCACGAAATTTTAAATCCTAAATCCGAACAAAACATTCAACTAAAAAATTGTCATTCCTGATTTCGAATTTATTTATTTGAATTTTTTATTAAAACTTTACTGTAGGACATTTTACCGCTTTACCAAAGGCAGAAAATACACCGGTTTTTACAAGCGATAATTCATACGCCCCCTGGGTTTGACTATAAGAACCCAATGATGAATTTGTTGCATCATAACTTACAGTAACACTTATAGAATTTACCGTGCAACCAATCATTGGAATGAGGGCGTCTTTTGCACGATAATATAAACCACCAATCAATTGCAAGGCACCATCGCCGCTTAAATTATAATGCGCATTCATGCCGCCCACAATTTCTGTTGCTTTGCTTTGCATACTGAAGTAAACGTTAGGATTGATGATCCATTGATCATTCAGTTTAAAACTTCCGTTGAAGAATGCGTTGTAACGCATCGGCACTTTTGTATCAGCAATGTTGTTTGAGAAAAAAGATTCTTTTGGTGAATTGATGTGATCAACACTGAAGCCTGCATTTAAGTATGCATTGTCAGAAGGAAAATAAGCATAGTTCAAACCCGCTTCAAAATCCAAATACCAAACGGATGGCGTAGTAAACGGTTCATTGCTTGGTATCGTTACATCAAAAAACTTTCCGTTCCATTGATCGTTAAACGTGAGCTTGGTAATATCAATCTTTTTATTCACCACACCTAAACCAAATCCACCGCTTAATAAACTTTTGTATCCAAGTAACTGGTGATAAGCAACCGAACCATAAACCTTAGTACTGCTGAGATTGCCGCTGCCTGCAACATCTTTTAATATAACACCGCCAACGCCGAGCCAACCATTTTCAAATTTGTTATTGAACAACTGCGCATCGCCCCAGGCACTCATTGTTTTGTATGGATTATTTAAAATGCCAGCCCATTGATTGCGATAATTTATTCCAATGCGATAATCTGCATCAGGCTCAAAGCCCGTGTTAGCAGGGTTTGTTAGCAACGGTGCATTGAAGTATTGTGAGAAATGTAAATCCTGCGAAAAAGATTGTTGAATAAGAAGCAAACAAATACTGCTCAAAAAAAATCTGCAAAAAATTTTTAAATTTTTTTCCATAAACACCTCATCATCTTAATAAAGTTATATCACCTTTCTTTCTTAAAGTTGTATTATCAGTAAAGGTTATGCTCAATGTGTAAGCGTACACATCTTGCGGTTGCAAAACACCTTTATATCTTCCATCCCAGCCATTACTAATGTTGGTTGAAGTGAAAACAAGTTGCCCCCACCTGTTATAAATACTCCACGTCATTTTTGCAACGCCATAACCATTCACACTTATTACATCATTAATGCCATCACCGTTCGGAGAAAATGCATTTGGAACATCTGCAAGCGGCGAAATTAAAGCAGCAATTCTCTGGCAGCTTGTATCGGTACATCCGTTTGCATTAAACGCAATTAAACAAACATTGAAAGTATCTGAAAGATTAAATAAATGGCTTACCGGCAATTGATTGGTTGTTGCTAAAGTATCACCATCACCAAAATCCCATTTGTATCTTACTGCATTTGTTGAAAGATTAGTGAACTCAAATGGCGTGTTTTCTTTTGGCTCTGTCGGGCTTACCGAAAATGATGCCGTTGGTCCTTCCACAACTGTAACCGTTCCTGTTGTATCATCTGTTGTGTTACAGGTTGAGTTATCTGTTGCTGTAAGATGAACAGTATAAGTTCCCGGATTTTGATACAGGTGTGTTGGATAAGCATCTGTAGATGTACTGCCATCGCCAAAATCCCATAAAAATTGCTGACCGCCTAAGGACGTATTATTGAATACGGCATTATAAGGCGAACAACCAATCGCAGGTGTTTCAAACTGCGCAAGCAACACATCTGAAACCCTTAGCTGCTGCACAACAGAATCAGGCGAGTTGCAGTATGTAGTATCGCTTAAATATAATTTTACATTATAAGTTCCGGGTGCACTATAAGAATGCTGAACAGTTGCAGTATTTGAAACAAGCGTAGTGCCATCACCAAAATCCCAGGTAAAATCATTCGGTCCAAAAGGAGAACCGGCAGGTGGTGTAGAAGTGTTTGTGAAATTATAGTTGAAGGATTGACATGGCGGAAGCTTGGCGATTGTAAAACCCAGGTCAGCTTTATTACTGCGGGCTTTAATAGTTAAGTAAGCTGTATCTGCTGTGTTGCATGATGATGAATCTATGCTGATAAGTCTTACATGATAATCTCCAATGTTATTGTATGTGTGGCTGGTGTTTGGCACTGTTGTACTCACATCAGGTGAACCATCACCAAAACTCCATACATATTTTTTGCCGAGGGCGATGGTGTCTGCAAAATCAACCGTAAGTGGAATGCAACCAACGCTATCTCTTATTACACCATTAATTGATGAACGTATTGATGCAATAACACCCGATAATTCAAATGCGATTTTAACTGCAGCTTCATTACACTTTGCGCCTGTTTCTGCAGGATTGCCCGGGCTCCATGAACCTGTAGTAGTAGGAAATATCCCCGTTTTTCCGCAGTTAGCACAAACCGCTTGGTAAATCACACCGCGCCTGTCAAAGCGGCTGGTGCCACCATCCACATGATCGCCATAAGCATTTGGGTCGTTGGTTCCAAAAAAGCTGCCGAATAACTGGCTCAACGCATCCTTCTCTAACACGAAAAAGTAAAAATCATTTCCATCAGTTGTTCTTGAAATTGCGTTTGATGTTGTAGGCATTCCTACCAGCGTTGAATTTTTTATATATTCAAAATTGGCTTTACCACCCCATCCTGAAACGTAAACATTGCCGCAGATATCTACAAGAAATGCTGTCGGTGATATATCGGGAGTTCCCCCGCCTTTCCCAAAATTTGCGTTGTATAAAACCTGTGTAAGATCGGGGCTTAGTTTTGTAATGAATTGTTTCCCGTTTGCCTGGTTGCCATTTGCATTAAAAGGAGACTTATAAACAGGAAAGGTTTGTGTTGTTGTACCCATGATGTATGGATAACCAAATTTATCCGTTTGTACACCATACACAAGATCGTCGCCCGCCGTGCCAACGTACACTGTTTTAATCAGCGTATTTGCATCAGCGCTTAATTCAGTGATAAATCCATCGCAATTTCCGTTTTGATATGTTGAATGTATAATGCCTTGCGGCGCATTGCTTGCATTAGCAGCCATATCTTTACTTGTAGTGCCACCGCCAATATAAATGTTGCCGGTGGTTTTACTAATTGTTACCACAAATGCAGCATCCTGATCACTTCCGCCTAAATATGTGCTGTTATAAATTGTGTTTAAATCAGTACTTGCTTTTATAAATACGCCATCCTGCGAGCCACCCAATGATTTTTTAAATGCATTTGATGTAACCGGAAAATCACCTGACTGTGTACAGCTTGCTAAATAAATATTATCGTTGTTATCGGTGATCACTTCGCTACGCGCATCGTCGCCATAATTTCTGCGGATGGTTGGTGTGCCTACAGCTTGGTTTGCATATTTAGGTGCGATGTTCACACCATCAGAACCGCTGCCGCCAAATTTTCTTGAAGCAAGCAATGTTTTTCCATCGGCACTTAGTTTGGCAAGAACAATATCAAAACCGCCACCTTTTCCAAATGTGGGCGCGGTCGCCGGAAAATCTACCGATGTTGTTCTGCCTGCAATTATAAGATTTCCCCGGCTATCAACTATTAAACTATGTGGTTGCTCATCGCCGCTGCCGCCTAAATAAGTTGCGAAAAGCGCAAGGCTGCCATTCGGATTAAATTTTATGATAGAGATATCGCACGCAATTTGAGCGCCTTCACTTCCATCACCACCATTATAACTTATGTCATAACCACCGAGACCGCGGTTAACGAAGCCGTTATCAAAAGCTATTCCACCGGCATACAAATCTCCTGCATTATCGTAGGTTGCGGTATAACCCCAATCATCGCATGTACTTCCAACAAAGCTTGCAAATATTTCTGTCGGATCAATAATTATGGTTGAATTCTTATCATAATCACCCAACTTAAAATGTACTTCATCGCCTTGTATATCAAAAGCCGCTTTTACTTTATTTTTTAAACCTTTTATAATCTGGTAACTGGAAGGAATGGCTTGAAAAATATCTCCCAAACTTGTGTGCATGGTTAAATTACCATACTTGTTTTTAATCAAGCCCGAAAGCCCTGAAAACTTCAACGCTACCTTGCTAACATCAGCGCCGGGTTTTATAATGATGTCGTATTTAAGATTGCCATTATCGGAATAATATCTTACATCCACATTCTTATAAACATTTTTGTAAGTGACACCGTTGTAAACTTTGCAACCTGTTGCCCACTTCGTGCTGTCCGATCCAAGAAAATAATTGTTGTAAGTATTTAACGGTTTATCTGGTTCGGCAACAGCATTACTGTCTGCATTTAAAAAACTTACCTGGTAGGCATGGCAATGAAGTTTAAGATCCCCCGCATCTTTTATAGCACTTGCGGTGTTATGCGCTTTTTCCATACTTGCGGCTGTTGCCATGTTTACTGCCTTTCCGGTATCTGTATTGTTTGCGTTAGTTGAATTATTTACATGTCCGCCAAAAAAATCGGAGATTCTTTGAAGATCATCTTTATCGCGAAGAATAACTTTGTAACCGTTGGGTTGCAGCGCCAAATCGTTTCCATTAAAACTTGCTTTGAATTTTACTGATTTATCCCACTGACCTTTATTTTCTATAAACTGCAGGTATTGTGCATTAGATTTTAATGCAAGGCAAATAAAAAACAGGCTGATGCAAGCCGCGAAGTACTTTCTGTTCAATTCAATTGTTTTGAATTATTATATAAAACGATTTTGCTTATAATTTGTTGTCAGGAAATCTTACTCCACACAGTTTTTCCCTTTTGCGATAATAAGAAATTTTTCAGAGCGATGTTTTCGGGTTTTGTAAGATTTTCGTCATCCTCTAAAACCAGTTCCGCATAATGTTTTGCTGTGTCAAGTAATTCTTTATCATTGACTATACTTGCCAGCTTAAAGTTTAACATTCCACTCTGTTTTGTTCCCTCAATTTCTCCCGGCCCGCGCAGTTCCAAATCTTTCTCTGCGATTTTAAATCCATCGTTTGTACTGCACATTATTTTAAGCCGTTCCCTTGCTTCATTACTAATTTTAAATGGTGATAGAAAGATACAATAACTTTTGTCAGCGCCTCTGCCCACTCTGCCTCTTAGCTGATGCAGTTGCGATAATCCAAATTTTTCCGCGCTTTCAATTACCATTACCGAAGCGTTCGGTATATCAATACCTACTTCTATTACCGTTGTGCCCACGAGTATTTGCGTATCGCCATCTTTAAATCGTTTCATATTTTCATCCCGCTGTTGTACCGGCATTTTGCCGTGCACCATACTCAGGCTGTAAAGATGTTCAGGGAAAAAGCTTTTTACCTGTTCATAACCTGCCATCAAATTTTCATAACTCAACTTTTCGCTTTCCTCAATCAAAGGATAAACAAAAAAAGCCTGCCTGCCTTTTGCAATTTCAGATTGTACGAATTCCATTACCGAAGCTCTTTTTGTTTCATAACGGTGAACCGTAATTACCGGTTGCCTCCCCGGCGGCAACTCGTTAATAATACTGTAATCCAAATCACCGTACGCCGTCATGGCAAGCGTTCGCGGAATAGGCGTTGCCGTCATCACCAAAACATGCGGTGGAATTTCTGCCTTACCCCAAAGCTTTGCACGCTGTGCAACGCCAAACCTGTGTTGCTCATCAATAATTACCAATCCCAGGTTTTTAAATTTTACGGCATCTTCTATAACCGCATGGGTACCTACGAGCAAATGCAGTTTCCCGTTTTTTAACGCATCAAGAATAACTTTTCTTTCAGCCGTTTTTGTGCTGCCGGTTAACAGTTGAACTTCTATTGAGGTTTCCTTTAATAAATTCCTGAGATTATTAAAATGCTGCTGCGCAAGAATTTCGGTGGGCGCCATCATGCAGCTTTGGTAGCCGTTATCTGCAGCCAGCAACATTATCAGCAATGCAACAATTGTTTTTCCGCTGCCCACATCGCCCTGCAACAAACGGTTCATTTGATGACCTTTTGCCGTATCTGTTCTTATTTCTTTTACCACCCGTTTTTGCGCGCCGGTTAATTCAAAAGGCAAATAATTATTGTAAAATGAATTGAAATGTTCGCCTACTTTTTCAAAAACAACACCGCGACTTTTCCGATGCCGTTGCCCGCGGATCATGCTGAGACGCAGTTGCGCCAGGAAAAGTTCTTCAAACTTCAATCGTTTTACAGCCTGCTCATATTCCTGCTGCGATTTTGGGAAATGAATTGAAACGATCGCATCAAAACGGTTTAATAAACCCAGTTTTTTCTTTATGACTTCAGGAATATTTTCCGGGATATCTTTTTCTGAGATCTGCGGCAACAAAGCGGCTACCAGTTTTGCAATTTGCTTTGCGGCTAAACCTTTTGCTTTTAATTTTTCTGTAGTTGTATAAACAGGTTCTAAAAATTTTCCGCCTGCCAGTTCTGGTTTGTAAGGTTCAATTTCCGGGTGGGTGATCTGCGGTTTATTATTAAACACGCCCACTTTTCCAAACACCAGGTATTCGCTACCCTCGTGCAAGATCTTTTGTATCCATTGAATGCCCTGGAACCAGATCAATTCAATTTCGCCGGTATCATCCTGCAGCCATGCAATTAAGCGCCTGGCACTTCTTTGCCCGATGATCTCCATGCCGGTTACCCTGCCTACAATTTGTACATAATTATTTTGAAAAGCTATATGTGCGATCTTATCAATTCTTGTGCGGTCAACATGGCGAAAGGGGTAATGCTGCAGCAGATCGTTAAACGTAAAAATGCCGAGCTCTTTTTTTAAAAGATCTGCCCGCAAAGGACCAACACCTTTTAAATATTCAATGGGAGAACTTAATATGGATGCTGTGTTGCTTATACAATTTTATAAGTAACAAATATCTGAATGAATGCTTAATGTTGATGCTTATTATGCAGACGCTTATAAGTGATTTAAAGATTTCGGTTGGTGAGGAGAGGCTGACCGATAGGTAAACGCTTGTGTACGCATGTTTTAGTGATTTAAATATAAAGTGTCCGAAATATATCTCCCCGGGTATGAAAAATAATAAACGCCGTCATTAAATTTCAAAAGGTCAATTTTTTTTGTTTTTGGAAAGTCACTTACTTCTATCAATGAATCGTCTTTTAACCTATATATTTTATTCCTAAGTTTTTTCAAGTATAAGGAATCAATATTTACGTGTAAACTTCCAATTTTAATCAGTCTCCCATTATTATAAATTAAATCATACTCAGTTGAATTTAAAATTTTTTCCGGGTCAAGTTTAATGCTAATATTACTCCCGTTCTTAATTAGCCAGCAATCACCAAAGGGAGCAAGGGTTGAACCCTGTGTATAAAAAAATAATGTTGAATCATTAATGATTTGAACATTTTTAAATTCATTCCACATTTCCGTTGCGGGTTCAAGCACAAATAACTTCTTATTCTTTTTCAAAAAATACAAATCATTAACTGCTCCTTCAGCATAATAAAATTCATAGTTTTTAGTCCTTATCAGAGTGTCAATTTTGCCTTTTTTAAAATTTTTACGTGTAGTTAAATAGTCAGAACTGACTTGTTCAAAGTGAGGCTTTTTATTAGCAGGAGAACAACCGATTAAGAGTAAAAGGAAAAGCAGTAAAGGTGAAGGTTTTGCCATTGTCAAAATTATGTACAACACATAAATATACACAACTCCCCAAAAAAATAGTATTGTTATTCCTCCAATACATTTCCATTTAAACAAAAAGCAGCGCCTTGCGGCGCCGCTTTCATCACCTAAAAAACAAACAAACTTCCCCCTTTTCTAAGTTTGTTCTTCACTTTTATTCAAATTTTCCCCCTAAAAACTCAATCTTTTCCCCCCTTTTTCAAAATATTTCCCCCTTTTTCAGGAAGTTTCCCCCCTTTTATTGAATTTTTCTCCTCTTATTACACTATAATTTCCCCTTTTAATGATTAATCATCCACGTAAACTTGCCCTCAATAAGCGTTGACGGGTTTACCACCGTTATTGAACTCCACCCTTTCTGTATGCCGAACTGTTCGTCTTTATGAATTATCTGCGGCGTGCCGGTAGTGGTGCTGCCTTTGTATAAATGCAGGTCGCCTTCGCCAATATTGGTAACGGCGGAACCGATTACTACCGATTTATTTGTTATCTGCTCCCCAATTTTCAGTTTTGTGGTGCGCAACCTGGGTTGTTGCGGGCTATGATCTACGGTAAAACCCCATACACCGAGCGCCTTGGGATTGTTGCTGTACAACTTCATTAAAAAATTGCCGATGGCTTTTATGTGCGCCAGCACCGGCAGCCAAAGCTGGTTGCGTAACTCCGTTTCGTTTTCGCTTTGCTGCGCTGCATCAAGAAAATTTTCGTTGTTGGCAGATGCCTGGTTTACAAAAGTAGCGTCGGTGGTAAGATCAATGTTTTGTTGTGTAAGAAACGGCTGCAACGGGCTGGTGCCGGTGCCATAGGTATTGTTTTGTATGTTGAAGGCAGTAAAAATTGCCACGCGATCTGTAAAAGCAGGCGGGTAATTTATTTTGCCGGTGTCGGTAATGGTGATGCCCCAGGTGCCGATCTGCTTGGTGTTGCCTTTATAAAAGCTTTTTAAGAACTGTGCGCAGCCGGTAAGGTGCTGCCAGGGCAGCTTAAAAAGATTATCGCGCAACTGGCGGTAGTTTTCGCTTTGCCGGCTGAGCAATGCCCGGTTTGTTTCGTGGGTTTGCGCATTGGTACCGGCGGTTGCATCGTCTGCCAGCACAATATTTTGCTGGATCAGAAATGCACTGATCGGACTTGAAGCGCCGAGATCTGTGTTTTGTTGAATGATGTTTGAAAGCAGCGTACGCTGACTGGCAAAATCGTCGGGAATAATAAGGCGAGCCATATAGAGTTAAAATTTGGTGACAAGGTTAAAATGTTTCGGTACGTATTAGTTTGGGTTTTGCATGGGGTAAAGGCAAATCAAATATAGCAGATTTATTTAAAAGTTTTATGCGGGCATTGAGCGTTTTTAAAAGCGCGACATCATTCAAAATAAAAATAAAAAAAGCGCAGGTTGTTGTACCTGCGCTTTTAGCTATACTAAAAATCAAGAGAAAGTTACTTTATTGTTTTACCAGTTTAAGTGTTTTAGTTGCTTTTGTATCCATATTCGTAACAACTACTGTGTAAACACCTGAACTTAAATTGCTGGCTGTTACAACTTTTAATGAATTCACTCCCTGGTTTGTGTTACTGAATGTATTTCTGTAAACAATCTTTCCGGTTGCATCGTACATCATTACCTGCATCTTGCTGCTGTTTTGAGAAGGCACCTGTAATGTGAACTGATCGTGGAAAGGATTAGGGAATGCTGTGATTTCACCATTAAATTTAGAAGCTGCAGCATCATCACCATTCAACAAATCTGTAATGCTTGTGATAACGTTTTGTATCAGGTTGCCTGATTGTCCGCCTGAGTTTGGTAAAGTTGGAACTGTACCAGAAGTTGAAGGCGTGTATCCACCAATAACCATTGCAGCAAGGAATGCATACACAGATGAAGGTGAAGCCGTTTTAACTGTTATTGTTACATTACCATAGTTGTCTGGTGTTACACCGTAAATGGTTTGTGTAATGTTTGTATTTAATGACGCATCGAGTACGGTAGTTTTACCATTGATGGTGTATGCTGTATTAAAGTCAGACCATGACTGGTTGCTTGCAAAGAATGTGAAATCGTATTTCATTCCGATGTTTAAACCAGTGATCTGGAATGTAGCACTCTGACCCGGATACTCAGTATAGTTTTCAATGTTCACCGCATCAGGATAGATACCTGAATTGTTGCCTGTATTTATACCGTAGTAAGAAATGTCTGACCAGCCGTTTGTTTCATACATACCAGTGCTTGTGATCATTCCTTTTTCATCGAGGAAGTTATTAAAGCTCATACCAACTTGCGGAGGAGCATTTAAGTTGTTCCAAGGTGTACCGGCAACGGTTGAAACACCCGGCCAGTAACCTGAATTTGCGGTGAAATTGATATACACATTGTAACCGTAAGTGCTTGCTTTAACTGTGTTAGAGAAGCTTGAGTAAACAGAACCGCTAAACGTTGCTCTTACTGCATAATTGTAAGTTGTGTTTGTAGCAAGATTTGCATCGTTATAGGTAGTTGTTCCGGCACCTACTGTTGCAAGTAAAGTATAACTGCTTGCACCATCTGCAGCACGCCAGATCTGGTAACCTGTTTCATTGCTTGCCCTGTCTTGCCATTGCAAACCAATGGAATTGCGTGTAATAGTTGTTGTGCGCAAGTTTGCCGGTGCAATGGTTGTATAAGTAGGCAAGTAGCTTTGAACGATCATAGTGCTGATGAAATTATAATCAGCGCCGCTTGCTTTTTGTACTACTACGTATACTCTGCCAGATGCATCCGGAGTTATATTATTTATCTGAACTGTTTTGCTGATGTTACCTGTTGCATTTAATGTAACGGTAGTGCTTCCGATAGTAAAGTTGGTAGTACAATTCTTACCATCGAAGTGGCTGTTAAAGAATACGAAGTTGTATCTCTTAGATGTGCTTAAGCCGGTAAGCATGATGGTATCTTTAGTAGTGTTGGCATCGTAAAAAGCCGTTCTCATTACTACGTTAGGATAGATACCAACGCCTTCTACCGGTTGCATACCAGATTCTACCACACCGTTTCCGAAACCGTTCTTAAGGGTAAGCGTCATGCCTGTTGGTGTGTTACTGTCATCAAGCAAATTGCTTACAGATAAACCTGTGAACGGATAAGGTGCAACTATATTCCATGGTTTTGGAACAGGGTTCAAACCATCCGTAAAGCTGATGTAGGTAGAAGAAATATTAGGATCTGAAACCAAAATATTAAATGATACAGAACTGCTGGCGTTGCTGTTATCAGTTGCAGTAACTGTAACATAGTAACCACCTACACTGTTAGCATTAGGCGTAACTGTTATTTTACCGGTTCCGTTTCCGTTATCAGTAAATGTTGCAAAAGAAGGAAGACCAGATACTGATAAAGTAATATGATCTGTAGCATCATCTGTTGCAGTAATATTTACTGTTGTTGTTTGATTGCTCTTTAAAATAACATCGCTTATTGCGTTAACTTTTGGAACTCTGTCTGCAGTAGTAATTGTTGCTACATTGCTGTATGCAGATGTGCCGTGTGTGTTAAACGCTGCGATCTTATAAGAGTAATCTACGTTGCCGCTTGCAGTTGTATCTATAAAGCTTGTTGCATTAGTACCCGTTTGACCAATTTGTGCATACACCTGGTTTGAAGATAATGCACGGTAAACATTGTAACCTGATTCATTAAAGGCAACATCTTTCCATGTAAGTTGTACACCTGTGCCGGCAGCATTTTGTGCAGTAAGTGCAGTTGGTGCTGCAGGTGCGTTTCCATCATCGTATGTGCTTGTTATAACCAGCGCATTAATGTAGCCTACCGGTGTGTTAAGACCTTTAGACATAGTGTAAGTGATGGTACCATCTGCTGCAGGTTGTACACCATTTATAGATACAGTATTCTGTGTGTTGTTTTGAACGCGCAGTGTATCGCTCTGGTTTCCTATTGTGTAAACGGTTGAACCATTATCAGAAACATTAGCGAAGTTGCTTGCACCAAAGAAAGTAAGGTTATACAATCTTGATGGATCAAGACCTGTAATCTTGGTATCAACTGTTTCAGGTCCGCCGTAGATTCCGAAGTAGAAATAATCTGCAAGAACTGCATCAGGATAAACACCAGAATTATTTCCTGTTGTAACACCTGAATTATAAGAACTCCACCAGCCTGTTTGTAATGCTAAACCAACATTAGTTGAATGACCCTGATCATCAACCAGGTTGTTAGTTACATCACCTGTAACACTGTTCCATGGGCTGCCGATAGAAGTATTGTATTTAAAGCGCACATAAATACTTTGTGTTGGCGCTTTATCATTTATTACTAAAGTAAATGTAGCTGTAGTAATGCCGCCGTTACCATCATTTACAGTTACAACGGGGTTGTAAGTACCTGCTGATAAATAATCAGGATGCAATGACAGTGTAGCCGTACCATTACCATTATCTGTTAATGTATATGCATTTGGCACATTAGAAACAGACCATGTTAATACATCACCTGCATTTTGATCGTGTGCAGATAAAGGAATATTTACTACATCATTTTCATTCATTGTGTAGTTAGAAATTGCATCGATAGTTGGAACAGCATTGTTATTTACCGTTAAAGTAAATGTAGTGCTGGCTGATCCGCCATGTGTATCGCTTACAGATATATTTAAGTTGTTATAAACATTAATATCTGATTGTGCAGGATTTAATACCAGCGATTCTGTACCGCCATTATTTACCAAACTTGCAAATGCGGGCAATGTACCTGTATAAGATAATACATCACCATCAGCATCATTAGCCGTTACATTTATTGTAGTGGTAGTACCAGCGGGTGCTGTTATAGCATTTAACTGGGGTATTACCGGTGCATTGTTTTTTGTGGTTGCAGATGCTGTTGCAGGAGAACTTGTTCCGCCAACACCTACAGCCTGTATTTGATAATAATGGGTAAGGTTTGCATTAAGACCTGTATCAGAATAAGAAGTAGCATTAGCTGCAAGCGTAGCTAATGAAATATAATTTGAATTATCGCCAATTGATCTTAATAACTGGTAGCTTGTAGCACCTGATACAGTATTCCATGTTAATGAAATCTGTGATGCAGATGTTGCATTTGCAATAAAGTTAGCCGGAGCATTTGGTGCTGCAGGCATAGCTAATGTAGTTGCAGATGGAACTGCGCCAATGTTTGCCCTGTATAAAGCAGAAGTTGGAATTGTTACATAGCTAAACGTGCCAGGAACTTTATATTGCATTGACATGTTAGCGCCGCCACCCTGTTGGAAAAATTCAACCGTAATTGGATAAGTACCAACAGATAAAGAAACAGAACTGCTAGTTACCGTTGTAGAACCGTGTAAACCATCATTGTTAACAGTAGGTGTTCCGCTTGCACTATTTGAATTTATCCATAATGCACTACCATCATCAGATGTAGTCTGGAATGTGTATGAACCAGATTTTGTAATTTTCAAATATCCATGCCATACAAAACCATAATTAGTAGACTGCGTAGCAACGCTAATATCTGTAGTTGAAGAATAACCTGTTTTAGACGGCGTTAATGTTGTAAAGTCTGGAAGTACAGACCATGTGCCGGTATAGAAGTAGTAATTCAAGCCGTTGGTTGAGCTTGCAGTTGTGTCCTGCTTGCTTAAGCCTGAGTTACCATATTTATTAATAGCCTGAACTTTATAATAATAAGTGGTAGAAGCTGCCAATGCAGAATCAGTAAAGCTAGTTGTGTTTGCAGCAACGGTACCTGCAATCTGATAATTGCCATTAGCACTTGTTGCACGGTATACTTCAAACCCTGTTTCGTTATTGCTTTTATCAGCCCAGTTAACTTTTATTTTATTATAAGTAAGCGCTGTTGCTGTAACAGTAGTGGGTACAGCAGGTACAGAACCTGAATTAACATAAGTACCTACAAAGTATTTGTTATCGATGTTGTGCTGACTTGAATTTCCGAACAGTGCGGTACATGCCCATGATACAGACATATTTGCCCCGCCACCTGCCTGGAAGAATTCAATACAAATCGGATAGATACCAGCAGTTAAAGTAATTGATGAGCCGGTTTTTGTTTGAGAAGCATGAGCTCCGTCATTATTAACTGTAGGCGTGCCGGTAGGCGTATAAGAATTGAACCATAATGCACTGCCATCATCTGAAGTTGTACCAAATGTATATGTACCATTAACAGGCACCTGGATATATCCCTGCCACAAGAAACCGTAGTTGCTGCTTTGCGTTGCTACAGAAATATCAGTGTTGGAAGATACGCCCTGCGCAACCGGAGTTAATGTTGAGAAAGCAGGTAACACACTCCATGCGTTATTGGTTGTATAATAACTGTATTTAAGACCACCGAGTATTGGTTCAGCCGTAATTTGGTTGCTGGCACCAGAAGTATTGTTGCTTCCGTCAACAGCAGTTACATAAATAGCGTAAGGCTGGCTTTGAACAAGACCGGTCAAAACAAAGCTTGTTTGTTTTGTAACATTTGAAAGAGAACCGTTAACGTAAATATTGTAACGATCAACACCCACATTATCAGTTGAGGCATCCCATGCTATTGTTATAGTAGATGGCGTTGTATATGCCGTTCTGAGATTTCCCGGATTTGAAGGAGCTGTAGTATCTGAAGAAGTTGTTGTACTGGCTTCGTTAGATAAAGCTGCAGCGCCGGTAGAATCTATTGCGCGGATTGAATAAAAATATTTTGTTTTAGGAGAAAGATTAGAATCAGTGTAGCTATCTATTGATGGGTCAACTTGACCAACATAAGAATAATTTCCACTGCTTACACCTCTGTAAATTTCAAATGCAGTCGGTGGGTTCGCCTGTTGTGCGGGGCTACTCCAGCCAAGCTGTACTTGTGTGTTAGATAAAGCATTTGCAGTTAAGCTTTTTACTGCTGCAGGAGCATTACCACCATTCGCATCAATTACTTTATATGCAGGTGAGAAAGTGCTTGAGCAGCTATATTGCTGGTTAGCCTCAACCATATAATAACCTGGCTGAGTTGCTGTATAAGTTGCGTCAGTGCTTAATACATTGTTAGAACCTACTTTCTTCCATATATAACCAGTATAAGTTCCGTTTCCAGATACCTTTAATGTTACGTAATTTTTTCCATCGGCACCTGGTATTACGGGGCTCATCAAACCGTCAATTGCTATTGGAGGTGTAGGGGTTGATCCCTGAACAACGATATTTACCGGTGTTCTTGACCAGTCAGACCATATTCCGCCTCTTTCCACACGCGCATAATACGTTCCTGGTTGCGTAGCCTGTATTGAATTTGATGTAGCATTTTGTATAATATTATCATTCAGTTTCCATTGGTAAGCCTGATAACCCGGCGCAACACCAATAGTAACATTAATATTATCGCCAGGGCAAAATTGAGTTCTGCCAAATAACGTCCATGGGTTAGAACTGTAAGCTCTTGAAATAAACGGCCAAAAATCAGGCAACAACCATGTAGAATCCCATGTATCGTGACCGAGGGTAGGAAACTCTGTTGCTCTAAAATTGGCACCTGCTGCAAGATATGCATCTCTAACCTGGTGTTCTGTGTAAGGAGCAGGAGCAGCGTCCTGACCTCCCTGCGTATTCCAAACCGGTATAAACTTGGCTTTATTAATAAAATCCTGCGTTGTAAAATTTAAAGATGCAGCAGACATAGGAATGTCGCATGCAGTATATTCAGGATGTTCATACATCATTTCCCATGTACCATCACCACCACCTGAAAGACCATTATAGCTAACAGCAAATGGATCAAGCTTATTATTTGTGATCATGTAATTAATCAGTTCAACAATAGCCTGGTATTGATTACTCTGCCAGAAACCTTGTCCCTGGCTTTGCATACAAAATATATAACCATCAAATGTTCCGTCATCTACTGCGGCCTGAAATTTATCTCCTCCGTGGTAAAGCTGGTATTCATTGTCATAAATAGTACCTGCTTCCCCTATGCCGTGAAAGAAAACGAGCATGGGATATTTTTTCCCATCATTTGCAGTAGGGTTATAAGTTTTAGGAAAATGGAGTCTAAATGCAAATCCTTTATATATATAGCATTTATACTCAGTTGTATTCCAGCTAAGACGTGGAGTGCGCACCCACTTGCCTATTTGCCCGTATGACGGTTGTGTAGGCGGGTGGTTTGCGTCATAATTAACAACTGCGTCATTTGGGTCCAGTATTGACTGTGCAAATGAGCTGGTTACAAATAAGCAAGCCAGGAAACATAAAATGTAAACCTTTCTCATGATTTTAATATTTAAATTGATTACCAAGTCAGGAAATTTAGTTTCGGTAATAAAGCGTAAAACTATCCAGGACTTTCGATGCAAATTTTCAAACTTGGCAAAAGCGCAGTTTTTGTTGGTGAAAGAAAGAAATAGGCAGGTGAAGTAAAAGTAAAAAATGCCATATGTTGGTGTTTTGGGGAATGAACGTTTCCCCGTCAATTTATCATTGTTTCAATACGGGAATCTTTTTTCTCTTTTTGAGCCGGAAAAGCAGTGGTTAGTTATACCAAACAAACGTTTAGTTTTGATGTAATCATGCCTGATATTTATGTACGATGATTCTTTTTTAGATAAAAAATTACAGGAAAGAATTGATAAAAATGCTTTGCGTAAATTAAAGTTACCACAGCGCAAAATAGATTTTTACTCAAACGATTACCTGGGTATTGTATATAATAATTTATTAGTGAATAAAATTGATGAGCATTTAAAAACTGGGTCAACAGGCTCAAGGTTACTGGCGGGTAATTATATTTTGATTGAGGAAACGGAAAAACAAATTGCGGATTTTCATAAAGCGGAAGCAGCGCTAATTTTTAATTCAGGATATGATGCGAACATTGGCGTTTTAAGCTGTATTCCGCAAAAAGACGACTTTATATTATATGATCAGCTTTGCCATGCATCCATCCGCGATGGAATAAGATTATCATTTGCACAAAGTTTTTCTTTTGAGCATAATAATTTAAGTCAGCTCGAAAAAAGATTAAAAAGCATTGCTGATTCAGCCAATAATATTTTTATTGTAACAGAATCTGTGTTTAGTATGGATGGCGATTTCTGTGAATTAAAAACTATTGTCGATTTATCTAAAAAATATAAAGCGCATGTTATAATAGACGAAGCACATGCAACCGGCGTAGTCGGCGAAAAAGGTGAAGGGCTTGTTCAAAAAGAAAACTTGCAAAAGGAAATTTTTTGCAGAATTCATACTTACGGAAAAGCATGTGGTGTTCATGGCGCCGCTGTGCTTGGTTCGCAAAAATTGAAAGATTATCTTATAAATTTTGCACGCAGTTTTATTTATACAACCGCTTTGCCCGAGCACGCCGTTGCAGCAGTCAGTGCTTCCTACAAAACATTTCCTTTTTTGTGTGATGAAAGAAAACAATTACATCAGCTAATTGATCATTTTCAAAAAGCAGAATTAAAATTTCAAAAACTAATTTCAGAAACGCCTATACAAATTGTAATTATTCCCGGAAATGATGTTGTAAAAGAAATTGCTGAAAAATTGCAAAACGCAGATATTGATGTAAGGCCAATTTTGTATCCTACAGTGCCTGCCGGAAAAGAACGGCTGCGTATTGTGTTGCATTCATTCAATACCCTGGAAGAAATTCAAAGGCTTATCAAAATTTTATCTAATTGAAAGAAGCACTACCAAAAGCATTGCTAGATGAGCTTGATGATGTTGAAAGTTTCAATAAAGAAAATTTTATTGCTGCTCATTCTCAGCAACTGGCAACTTCCGTTCGTTTCAATGACGAGAAACTCAAACGTTTCACATCAACCAATAAAATAACGCATCCTGATTTTATTTTAGGCGAGCAGGTTAAATGGTGTGAATTTGGTTTTTATTTAGACGAGCGTCCATTTTTCACACTTGATCCTTTGCTGCATGCAGGCGCTTATTATGTGCAGGAAGCAAGCAGTATGTTTTTGTATGAAGTTTTACAACAAACTTGTACTGATAACAATAAAAAAGTTTTGGATTTATGTGCAGCACCGGGCGGCAAAAGCAGTTTGATTGCATCTTATTTTAAAAACAGTTTAATTGTTAGCAATGAAATTATAAAACAGCGGGCAAACATTTTGTATGAGAATATTACAAAATGGGGAGCTGCAAATATTATTATTACAAATAATGATGCTACAGATTTTAAGCCGCTAAAAAATTATTTTGATGTGATTGTTGTTGATGCGCCATGCAGCGGCAGTGGCTTGTTTAGAAAAGATATTGATGCGATTGAAGAATGGAGTGTTGAAAATGTAAATCTGTGTAGTCAGCGGCAGCAAAGAATTTTGGCAGACGTTTATTCAGCACTAAAACAAGATGGCATTTTAATTTACTCAACCTGCTCTTATTCCAAACAGGAAGATGAAGATATTCTGGATTGGCTTAAAACAAATTTTGATCTTGATTCAATTCAATTAAAAATAAAAGAGGAGTGGAATATTTCTGAAACGCAATCAACCAAACATAAAGCATTTGGCTATCGCTTTTGGCCGGATAAAGTAAAAGGTGAAGGTTTTTTTATTGCTGCATTTAAAAAGAGTGATGGAGATTTATCTGCATTAAAGTTCGCAAAAAATAATTTGCTAAAGGCCAATCGCAAACAAACCGAAGTCGTTTCTAACTACATCGAATCAAACGATTGGTTTTTCTTTAATCATGCAGAAAATGTAAGAGTAATAAATAGCAAATGGAAAGATGATCTTTCAATTCTTCAAAAGTATTTGCACCTGCGAAAAGCGGGCGTTAATCTTGGTGAAGTAATACGCGATGAACTGGTTCCTCATCACGAACTTGCTTTAAGCACCATCATAAAAAACGATATTTTAAAAACCGAACTAACCAAAGAAGAAGCTTTGCAATATTTGCGCAAGCGCGAAATGAATATTGAAAATAAAAGCAAAGGATGGATATTATCCGCTTATAAAAACTTTCCGCTTGGATGGCTTAAATTGTTGCAAAACCGTATTAATAATTATTATCCCACAAATTGGCGGATAATTAAAGATTAAATGTTTTACCAGCAATATATAAAAAATGTAAGTGCTTAGCTGGGGCACTGATTTATATAAATTATTTTCAGTAGTTATAAAATATATGTAACTTTCTTAAATAATTATTCTTTCTTTAGGGCAGTTGCATTTGTGTATCATTGCTTTTATTAAACCAATCTGTACGTTATGAAACAAATTGTGAGATTCATCTTAAAATTTGGATTTTGGTCAGGGCTAAGTCTATACTTTAAATTTAGGACGGGAAGAGTTGAGCACGTAAAACTTCCAAATTTGCGCCATTCTTTTTCGCTCAGAAAAAACACATCAGATATTCCAACATTCTACAAGGTCTTTTTTTATAACGAATATGATATTGATGTTTTTAAAAAGCCTAAAGTTATTGTTGATGGAGGCTCTAATATCGGGTTGTTTGCTATTAAAATGAAAAACGAATACCCTGATTCAAAAGTTATTTGTATTGAACCTGACTTAGAAAATTTTAATCTTACCAAAAAAAATTTATCTTCTTATAATAATGTTTTTGTAGAGAACTGCGGACTTTGGAATAAAGATGCAAAATTAAAAGTGTATGATAAGTTTAATTTAGGCAAATGGGGAATGGTAGTTGAAGAGGTCTCAAACGAAGGGGATGTTAGTGCCATTTGTTTAAAATCGTTATTGCAAAAATACTCGATCGATTATATTGATGTTTTGAAACTTGATATTGAAACGAGTGAAAAAATACTTTTTTCCAAAAATTATGAAGAATGGCTTCCCAGGGTTAAAACGATAATAATTGAACTGCACGACTGGGTTGAAGAAGGTTGCGCTAAACCATTTTTTGAAGCCATAAATAAGTCTTTTAAAAAATATTCTTATTTAGTAAAAGGAGAGAACACGATAATAGCCAATAATGATCTGGCTTAAATAAACCTGCACAAGAACTCTCAATATTAATGAGGTGGAATAACAAATATTTCATCTTTTATTTTTTTGCACAACCATGTTAATAATGGGCGCTGCATCATTCGTCGCATTCTTTAAAGTTTAAATTTGCCACACAACTTTTAATTATGCGAAACCTGTTTTATTTAGCCGCGGTTATATTGTTTTTGTGCAGTACACAACCAGCATCTTCGCAAAGCAGTTATGTAAGCCATACATTAAAAACGGGCGAAACTTTATCTGATTTGGCAAAACAATACAACACGAATGTTGGTGATATTATGCGCATGAACGGAATGCATGCTGACAGTAAACTTGTTTATGGCTCTGTTATAAAAATCCCATCAACAAAAACAAATACAGTAAAGCCGCAACAAGCGCAAAGTGTAATACATAATACAACAGTTTCCGCCGGCAACGCAATTACACATACCGTAGTTAAAGGTGAAACGTTATACAGCATTAGTAAAAAATATGGTGTTTCGGTTGCTGAATTAAAGGAGTGGAATAATCTTTCAGATAACAGTGCAAAGCTTGGAAGCAATTTAATTGTTGGACAAAACGCTAATTCATCTTCAGCTTTAAATGCACCTGTTGCAGATACAAAAAGACAAAGAGTTGAAACAATGCAGCAAACACCGTCGCAATCGCAACAGGAAACTGGATCTTCAAATAGCGATATTGAAGATCAAAAAACAAATGTTGATGCAACATCAA
This sequence comes from Parafilimonas sp., assembly GCA_035547495.1. Lineage (GTDB taxonomy): Bacteria > Bacteroidota > Bacteroidia > Chitinophagales > Chitinophagaceae > Parafilimonas. The sequence goes on from DASZUY010000238.1 coordinate 47,038, forward strand.
ACAATAAAATTTCCAATACGCAAACAACAACTTCAGTTGTTGAAAATAATAATACAACTGCGGTTGATTTAACGCCGGTAAATGGCGAAGGCTTTTTTGAAGATCAGTTTAGTGGAAAGGCAAAACATAAGCAACACATTTCCGGTGTAAGCAAAACTTTTAAAACAGCAAGCGGATGGAGCGATGGTAAATATTATATTCTTGCAGATAATATAAGCCCCGGAACAGTTGTTAAGCTTACTGCCGATAATGGTAAAACAGTTTATGCAAAAGTACTTTGGAATATGGGTGATCTAAAAGAAAATAGCGGAGTTGATTTTCGTGTGAGCAATGCAACAGCTGCGGCTTTAAATGAAAATAATCCTGCTTTTAATATCACAGTTTACTATTAATATTTTGTTTGATAAACATAAGGTAAGTTCAACTAAAATTTTATAATGATACGTTGGGGAATTTTAGGATGCGGACGTATTGCAAGAAAGTTTGCATCAGATTTAAGATTGGTAAAAAATGCTGAGCTTGTTGCATGCGGCGCACGCACTGCAGCCTCTGCAGAATTATTCGCAAAAGAATTTTCTATTAAGCATGTGCACGATAGTTATGAAGCTTTAGCAAAAAATAACGAAGTAGATGTTATTTATGTTGCTACACCACACAGTCATCATTATGAACATACATTATTATGTATAGAAAATAATAAAGCTGTTTTGTGTGAAAAAGCATTTGCAATAAATTATAAGCAAGCAGAAGAGATGATTAATGCGGCGCGCAACAAAAAAATTTTTTTGATGGAAGCTGTGTGGACGAAATTTCTTCCGCCATTTACTAAAGTAAAAGAAATGATTGATGCAGGCATGTTGGGTGAAATAAAAAGCATGCAATTAAATTTCGGTTTTCGTCCACCGGAAAATGCGCCGCAAAGAATTTTTGATCCGTCTCTTGGTGGTGGAACTATACTTGACATCGGCATTTACAATGTGTTCACTACTTTATTTTTTTTAGGTAAGCCAGATAATATTGAAGCGACTATGACACCCGCTTCAACGGGAATTGATGCACAATGTGCCGCAATATTTAATTACAATAACGGAGCAATTGCACAATTGTTTTCAACTTTTCTTTCAGACACATCTACTGAAGCAGATATATGCGGCACGAATGGACGTGTGCGTTTAACAGCACGTTATTACACACCTTTTACTACGATTGAATATTATACAGGTAAGCCCGATACAAAACAAATTATTTCTTTGGATGAAAATGAAGATGGATTCGGTTACCAGTATGAAGCAAGACATGTTGGTGAATGTTTAGAGAAAGGATTAACTGAAAGCCCGGTGATGACGCATGCAGATACTTTATTGCTGATGGAAACGATGGATAAAATTCGCCACAAGGCAGGAATTGTTTATTCAGTGGATTAGTTTTTTGAAGTGTATGATTTTTATTTAATTTACAAGCGTAAAAAATTTTACAGCAAATTCTATCTGACAAACAAAAACAAAAACATATAAATGAAACTAACAAATCCAAAAAAAATAACCGTAATGCTGCTGCTGCTTTCAGGAGTTATAATAAGCGTTGCGGCAACAAAACCAACTCCATCAAAAATTCAAATAACTAAAGTGCAAACAACTGATACAGGATTTTTTAAAAATCTGCAGGTGTTGCCAAAAGATATAAGCAAAGACAGTTTGGATAGAATAATGCATGGCTTTACTGCTGCGCTTGGTGTGCGTTGCAATTTTTGTCATGTGTTTAATGGCAAGCCAGATTTTGCAAGCGATGATAAAGAAGAAAAAGGTATTGCACGTTACATGATTAAAATGGCTGCCGGTATCAATGCTACCTATTTCAATTTCGAAAAATCAGACAGACCTGATACAATAACTGTAATTAAATGTGTAACCTGTCATCGTGGAAGTCCACATCCGGATGAAGCAGAAAACAATAATGGTGGTCAGGATAATATGCAACATCAGCAAACGCCACCTCCGCCACCGCCCGGCGATACTACTAATAAACCATCGCCAAATCAATAAAAATAATTATAGAAGCAGCTTTAAAAGCTGCTTTTTATTTTTTTAAAACTGAAGAATAAAAGCGGTGCCTTCATTGGCTGCACTTTGTACATGTATATTTCCTTTGTGCAGCATCATAATTTGTTTGCATAAGCTTAAGCCAATACCGCTTCCGCTTTTTTTAGTACTGAAAAAGGGAATAAAAATTTTATCAAGCACTTCATCTTCTATGCCGCTTCCATTATCAATTACTTTAATGGCAACACGACCATTTGCAGACTGACTCGCTGTTAAAATTATTTTTGGATTTTCTGATTCCTTAACTGCTTCAATAGCATTAAGCAATAAGTTTATTAATACTTGCTCAATTAAATTTATATCGGCTTCTAATTGCAACTCCGGTTCTTTTAAAATTATTTCGAGGTCGATATTTTTTTGATCGAGCGTTGGCAACATTAATCGTTGCTGTGTTTTAAAAAGATCTTTTACATAAAACTTTTGAAGGTTGGGCGCAGAGATCATATTAAGGTTGCGATATGTTTGCGCAAACTTTAGCAAGCCTTCGCTTCTTCGCTTAATTGTTTCCATTCCTAAAGAAAGATCTTCCAATGTGCCGCTTTCATCATCTACCAATTCCTGTGAATTTTGCAAACGGTTTTTTAATGTATCTGCCAGTGAAGAAATAGGCGCAACGGAGTTCATAATTTCATGCGTCATTACACGCAACAGTTTCTGCCATGCTTTACTTTCTGTTTCATCCAATGCCTCATTTACATTTTGAAAAGCGATTAACTTATATTTTTTTCCTTCTGTTTGAAATGCTGTTGCAGCAACAAGAATTTTAAGCGTGTTTCGCTCAATGTGAATATCACTTATTAAACTTTCGCCCGGTCTGAGGTTAACAATCACAGCACAAAGCGAAGGATCTCTTCTATCTAATGATTGAATAGTTCTTAAAAAAGGAATCTTCAGCAAACGCTTTAGCGATTCATTCATCCAAACAATATTCCCTGTTTCAATTTCATAAGAAAGAATACCGGTATCAACTAATTCCAAAATTTTTTGCAGGTATTGATATTGCGTTTCTTTTTCAATACTTATTACTTTAAATGTTGAATTGATTTCATTAAAGCCCTGGCGCAAACCCTGTAATTCTGCAGGTGCATGCTTTACATCAAAGTATCTTGAAAAATCTCTGTAGTGTATACTTTCTACAAACTGCGTTACTTCATCCTGTGCCTTTTTTAAAAATTCATACAAATTAAAACATTGGTAAATGGCAACAGCGATCACCAAAACACCAAACAAAATTTGCCCATAAAAAATAAGATAGCTTGCAGCAAAGATTTCTATTGCAAGAAGCAAGATGCGAATCGAAAGCCGGCTGCCCGGTTGTTTATATATCATATTTGCTAAGTCTCCTGTACAACGCTGTTCTGGTTAACCCCAATTCTTTTGCGGCTTTACTAATATTTCCGTTATGTTTTTCTATCACGTGAAGAATAGTGTTTTTCTCGATGGTGCTCAACTTAAAATCATCCTGTTCATTTGAGTTGTATGTGGATTCAATAGGAGAGAACAGCAGATCTTTTTCTGAAAGCACATCATTATCACTCATAATAATTGCACGTTCCATAGTGTATTGCAATTCGCGCACATTGCCCGGAAAAGAATACTTCATCAATTTATCCAATGCAGATTTATCTAATTCAATTAAAGGCTTTCTGTACTTGGCCGCATATTGTTTTGCAAAATGTTTTGCAAGCAAGATTACATCATCTTTTCTTGAACGCAACGGCGGTAAAACAATTTCAACTGTGTTTATTCGATAGATCAAATCTTTTCTGAAACGATTTTCGTTTGCAAGTTCCTGCAAAGGCACATTAGTTGCACAAATTAATCTTATATCAACAGCTATTGGCTGATTTGTGCCTAAACGTGTTACCTGCCTGTTTTGTAAAACGCTTAATAATTTAGCTTGTTGTTGTAAAGTGATGTTGCCGATTTCATCTAAGAACAATGTACCGCCATTTGCCGCTTCAATTCTTCCTACACGATCTTCTCTTGCATCAGTAAACGCCCCTTTTTTATGACCGAATAATTCGCTTTCAAAAAGTGTCTCTGTAAGCGCGCCAACATCTACCTTAATAAAAGGCTCTTTTGCTCTTAATGATTTTTGATGAATGATTTTTGCGATGAGATCTTTACCGGTTCCGTTTTCACCGAGAATTAAAATATTTGCATCGGTGGGCGCAATTTTTTCAATCTTATAAAAAATATTTTTCATTGCCTCACTTTCTGCAAGCAGTTCTGTGCCGCTTTCATTTTCTGTTTCTTTTTTTGAACCACCACTTTCCGCACGCTTATTTTTATGAATTATATCTTCAATGTTTGAAAGTAATTTTTCGTTGTGCCATGGCTTTAGCAAAAAATCTGAAGCGCCTTCTTTAAGTGAGCGCACCGCAAGATCAATATCACCATAGGCGGTTATCATAATTACGGGTACTGTATTATTTAGCTCTTTAATTCTTTTAAGCCAATACAAGCCTTCGTTGCCTGTATTAATAGATGACTTAAAATTCATATCAAGCAAAACCATATCAAAATTTGTTTCTCTTAATAGTGAAGGCAAATTTTCCGGGTTCTTTTCTGTTACAACTTTTTTTACTTCTGTTTTTAATAATAATCGTACGGCAATTAAAACATCCGGATCGTCATCAATTACAAGAATGCTGGTATTTTTTAAACTCATGATTGCTAATTAAGATATTAATTTATTTTTTGTTCGTTAAAGTTCATTTGCTATACCATAAAGCTAAAATATTGGTTTTTAACCACTGTTTATTTCGATTGAAAAACTGCTGTATCAAAATCGAACACATTCTGTTCTACAAGCGTACAACACCTTTAAGTGATAAGATTGTAAATGATTGTTTTTCAACTGAAACTTAAAATGGCACTTCGCTTTCTTTGACTATGGCACAAAGATTTTTATGCAGTCAGGATTTAAAAATAATTTGTTTGCTTTAAGATTGCTTTTACTGGTAAATGCAGTTTTAATTTGCATGATCATCTTTTTACACAGACATTCACAACATTTTAATAGCAACGATGGTTCAAACCCCTGCACACATAGTTTAAATGTTGATGCTGTGAATTCTATTACAATTAAATTAATGTAGCAAAAAATATAATTAAGGTGGATAGAGTAATTCAAAAGAAAAAATGGACAACTAAGAAAATAGTAACAATAGCAGTTATTGCAGGAATTGTATTATTAATTGCAGGCAGTTATTATGCAACAACCGGACCTTCTAAATTAGGAGTAGAAACAGACCGCTTAACAATTAGTGAAGTAACAAAAGGTCCCTTCCAGGAAAACATTCCTGTAAATGGCACAGTGCTTCCTCAAACAAGTATTTATCTTGATGCGGTTGAAGGTGGCCGTGTAGAAGAAAGATATGTTGATGACGGAACTATAATGAAAAAAGGCGATCCTATTTTGCGTTTATCAAATACAGATCTGCTGATGAACATGATGACTCAGCAAAACGGTGTATACAACACCTTAACACAAATGCAGATCAACCATAATGCTGCGCTGCAAAATACGGTTAGTAAAGAAAATGCGATGGCTGATGCAGAAAGCCAGTTTAAAGAAGCAGAACGTATTTATAATCTCGATAAAGATCTGTATGCAAAAAAAGCCATTGGCTCACAGGAATATCAGAAAGCTTTAAATGACTACAACTACTATCAACAAAAGAAAAAACTATCTGAGCAAATTTTAGAACAAGACTCTGTTTCCAGGGCACAACAGGAAGCGCAGGATCAACAATCCTATAAAGGCTCCCAGGAAGCATTGTCAATTATGCGCGAAAAAGTTGGCGACCTGATTGTTCGTGCTCCTGTTGATGGTCAGCTTACTTCTCTTGATGCAGAAGTTGGGCAGAATAAAAACAAGGGAGAACGTCTCGGTCAGATTGATGTTATGGGCGCTTATAAAGTACGCGTAGATATTGATCAGCATTACCTTTCAAGAATATATACTGGTTTGCGAGGCACTTTCGATTTTGCCGACAGCACTTATATACTTGAGATAAAAAAAGTATATACACAAGTTACCGATGGGCGGTTTCAGGTTGATATGGAGTTTGTGGGTAAAGTACCACAAGGAATTCGCCGCGGTCAAACGTTACAGATCCTTTTAGCATTAAGCGATCAGAGAACAGCTATATTATTACCCAAAGGTGGATTTTTTGAACAAACCGGCGGCAACTGGATATTTAAACTAAGTTCTGATGGCAAAAAAGCCTATAAAGTAAATATTCAGTTGGGCAATACAAATACGGATTATTATGAAGTTTTGCAGGGCTTGCAACCGGGTGATAAAGTAGTTACTTCAAGCTACGAGAATTATGGTGATATGCAGGAACTTGTTCTAAAAAAATAAAACACATTTCAATAAAAACAACAAATAAACCAATATGATAAAGATTACAGATCTCGAAAAGGTTTATCGCACAGAAGAAGTAGAAACTGTTGCGCTCAACAAATTAACGTTCGAAGTTAAAACCGGAGAATTTGTTGCAGTAATGGGACCTTCAGGCTGCGGAAAATCTACACTGCTTAATATTTTGGGAATGCTTGATGATCCCGATGATGGCAGCTTTATTTTTAACGGAATTGAAGTTGCACACTTTAATGAACGCAAACGTGCTGACATTAGAAAAAACAACATTGGTTTCGTATTTCAAAGTTTTAATTTGATTGATGAGCTTACCGTTTTCGAAAACGTTGAGCTGCCATTAATTTATACCGGCGTAAAAGCTGCTGACAGAAAAAAGCGTGTAGAAGAAGTGCTGGATAAAGTGCAGATAATGCATCGCCGCAATCACTATCCACAACAACTTTCAGGTGGTCAGCAACAACGTGTTGCTGTTGCGAGAGCTGTTGTAAATCATCCAAAATTAATTCTTGCCGATGAACCTACCGGTAATCTTGATAGCAGCAATGGTAATGAAGTAATGCAACTGCTTACAGAGTTAAATGAACAAGGTACAACTATCGTAATGGTTACACACAGTGAACATGATGCACGCTACAGTCATCGTATTATTCGCATGCTGGATGGACAAACTGTTACTGAGAACATTTTGATTTAATTTATTTTCATCATCTTGGTCTTATTTGACGAGAAGTGTAAAGAGGTGAGAATTTATTCTCGCCTCTTTCATTTAATTAAATTCCCAAAATTTCTTTCAATTTTGCATAACCTGCTTTGCTAACCGGCAGCTTTGCACCTGTGCTTAATAATAAAATGTGGCTGTCTTTTTCATAGGCATCAATGCGTGTTATTAATTGCGTGTTTACAATGTAAGAACGATGCACACGCACAAAATGAAATGAGCGCAATGAATCTTCAAAAAAGCTCATTGTTTTTTTCTTGAGAAAAGAACCTTCAGGTATAAAAATTTTTACATAATCATCTGCAGCTTCCAGGTATTGAATTTGCGAGACCGGAATTATTTTGATCTTGCTTCCATCTTTTACAACAACCCGGTTTTGTTGAATGGGAGATTGCGCTGCACTTTCCAAAACAGCTTCCGTTTTTTCGGGAGAAGTTTTTTGCTGGCTGATATATTTCTGCATCGCTTTATCAAACCTTTCTTTGCTAAAAGGCTTTAATAAATAATCAACAGCGTTCGATTCAAAAGCTTTAATAGCATATTCATCAAATGCAGTTGTGAAAATTACCTGCGGAGGATTTTCAATCAGCTCCAGCATTTCGAAGCCATTGATTTTTGGCATTTGTATATCAAGAAAAATAAGATCAGGTTCATGTTGCTGAATGGCTTTTAACCCTTCAAATCCATCATTGCATTCTGAAATAATTTTTACCTCAGAATAATTAGCCAGGTATTCTTTTACAATACTTCTTGCCAAAGGTTCATCATCAATAATTATAACATTCATCTGATTTTTTTTAAACCTTGATTAACTTTTTTGCGGAATAAGAATAGTTGTTATAAAACGATTATCCTGTTTATCTGTTTGCAATAAATCTTGCCGCGCAAATAATAAAAATAATCTTCGCTGAATGGATGCAAGTCCGAAACCCGTTCCTTTTAACGGCTGGGATGTTTCCGGGTCAAAAGGATTTTCTACAATCACCTGCAAACTATTATCTATCTTTTTTGCTTCTACTTTAATCAGCACTTCGCCTGTTGTATCATATAATCCAAACTTAATCGCATTTTCAACTACAGGCTGTAACAACATTGCCGGCAATTGTAAAGGCAATGCATTCTCATCACAAAAAATATCTGTTTGTAACCTGTAACCAAATCTTACTTTTTCTATTTCAAGATAAAGTTGCAGGTATTGCATTTCTTCTTCTAAACTATTCCATTGCTTCTCATCTTTTTTTAAAGTGCCTCGTAAAAACTCACTCAACTGAAAGATCATGTGCCGTGCTTTTTCAGGTTGTGTGCCTGTTAATGCACTTATAGAATTTAAACTATTGAATAAAAAATGCGGCTGCAGTTGTTGTCTTAATTTATATAGCTCAGCATCTTTTGCCATTTGTTTTGCTTCTTCTGTATGTTCATTCATACGTTTCTGTTCCTCCTGGTTATACCATAATAAACTCATCATGCAAATACAACTCACCAATAAAAAACCAATACCAAAACGAACGCCATTAGACTGATGTAATGACTGCAGAAATAATGTGTCGTTCTTCATAATAACATCAAGCAAAAATTTTGAAAGCAGAGAACAAATGCCGCTTATACCAAGGCCTACAAAAAGCACGTACCAATATTTTTCTCTTTGCGGCAGATAATACTGCATCGTTCTTACCATGAGTATGCACACGCTGCCAAGCAATCCAAAACTTACAAATGTATCTACGAAAATTTCTCTTGCATTAAATGAAGACTGCTCTAAAACATAAGCATGAATTAAGCTTACAATAATCCACCAGCTTATATTAAGCCATAATAATTTTTTTGCCGGGCTCACCTGCGTTTAAGATATTAATTTAATTCTACCGTTGAATGCATAAAGTTTTGCTGTAAATGTGCTGCACGTAACAAAACAAGTTTTGTATAAACATCAGCATTATCATCTTCTGATATGCGCGAATAAATTTCAACGCCGTCATTCAGATCATTTAATTCATGAACTTCCGAAACGTCAATAAATTTCCAGTGAACAGGTTTGTCGGCAGCATTTAAAAAATTATCCTGTTCACGTTCGCCAAACAATCTTGCTTTATAAAAAGCATGCAAATCATCTTCGGCACTTATTAATCGCAGTTGTTCATCAAATTGAGCAGTGTGTTTTCCATCGCCACAAATAATCCTATACACCAATTTTGCAAGATACCATTTCATAACAGGTTATTTAAGTGAATAATTTTTGTTCAGATGTATAACTGAGTTGATCACGTTTTGTAATCAACTGAAACATTTGTTTTTGGACAATAGTTTTAAAAATTTTTGATCTCAATTCCACCAAACACACAAGTACCTCTTAGTATAAGCGATTTTGAAACATCAGGAGTTGGCAGGTTAATGTTGCGCTTATCTTCAACACCACCAAACACTGCGGTAACTTCATTTTTTATATCCCAGTTTGAAGGAATAATAATTTTTGTACCGCCAAATACATTATTCACTTCAAGTGTTACCGGTTGTTTTACGTCTGCCTGTTGCAGATTTATTTCTGCGCCACCCATAAAAGTGTTTATTTCTCCGCCTCTGAAATTTTTTGACAGCACAATTTTTTTCACACCGCCAAATACTGCATTTATCTCAACAAATTCTGAACTGTCTCTTACATCGGCAGGTACAGGTTCAGGTTGAACATATTCCGGCTGCGTATAATGTTCCCATTTATAATCTTTCCATTTTTCCCACTTCTTTCTTGAAACCGGAACGCGTGGTCTTAAGATAAATCCAAGACCGATTATAATAAGAACACCCGGCCAAATAAAATCATGCACGTTTACACTGGGTATAACATCTGTTAGTAAAAAAGCTGCGCCCACTAACATCATTATAAATCCGCCGGCATTTTTAAAATTACTTCTTACCAAAATAAATAATCCGATAACAATTAAAAGCATATGCCAGCTTAATATCCAGTCTGGAATATATGCTCCTAATTTTTGAGCAATCAATACACCGCCTATGCCAATTAATATTAACCCGCTCCAAATGCGATTATGACGGTGATGCCGGTGTATGAACTCGTCATTTACATTTTGGCGGTTATTTTTTATATCGTCATTTTCCATTTTCTTATTTATACTTTGATCACACAAAAATATACCTGCTTTTTGCATATTAAAAGCATAAGTAGGTTTTACAAATTGAATAGTAGGTAAAAGATATAAAGCTGTCGGTGAATGCTTATGTGGAACTTGGATATTTACAGTAAAAAACTTTTACAAGCGTGGTTTAACCCTAAGAATTGAAATAATCAGTCTAAAATTCTGGTTATACACTCACATTAAAATCTCTCAGTGCGTCATTTAAACTTGTTTTAAGATTTGTACTTGCTTTGCGTTTGCCAATAATTAAAGCACAGCTTACACCAAAAGAACCAGCGGGAAAATCTTTGTTGTATGTGCCGGGAATTACAACGCTTCCGGCAGGCACACGGCCTTTATATTCGATAGGTGAAGATTTTGTAACATCAATAATTTTTGTTGATTGAGTGAGTACAACATTGGCGCCAAGCACTGCTTCTTTTTCAACAATTACACCTTCAACAACAATGCTTCGGCTACCGATAAAACAACCATCTTCAATAATCACGGGGCTTGCCTGCAAAGGTTCCAACACACCACCAATACCAACGCCGCCGCTTAAATGAACATGCTTTCCTATTTGTGCGCAACTGCCAACAGTTGCCCATGTGTCAACCATTGTACCTTCATCAACATAAGCACCAATGTTTATAAAGCTTGGCATTTGCACAACAGTCTTTGCAATGTATGCGCCATAACGCGCGATAGCACCAGGCAACGCACGCACACCTAACGCTGCAAAATTTTTTTTCAGTTCAATGCGATCATAAAATTCAAACGGCGGCATGCTCCATGTTTGCATTGGCTGAACACCAAAATATAAAAGAATCGCCTGCTTCACCCATTCATTTACTTTCCATTCATTATCGAATGGCTCTGCTGTGCGCAGTCTTCCCTTATCAACTTCTTCAATAACTGCTTTAACTGCGTTTGAATATTTCTCTTCTTTCAAAAGTTCGCGATTGTTCCATGCTTCAAGAATCAGCGATTGGAATTCCATGTACAAAAATTTTTGCAAACATAAGCAGTAAAGAAGTGAACAGATAACTTTGCGCAATTCATGCAAAAATTTCTCATTATACAAACGGCATTTATCGGTGATGTGATATTGGCAACTGTTTTAATTGAAAAATTACATGCAGATTTTCCCGATGCGCAAATTGATTTTTTATTGCGAAAAGGCAACGAAGGTTTGTTGAAAGATCATCCTTATTTGCGTGAAATATTAGTTTGGAACAAAAAAGGAAAAAAAACAAAAAATCTTTTTACGTTGCTTAAAATTATTCAAAAAAATAAGTATGATAAAGTAATAAACGTGCAACGGTTTTTTTCAACAGGTTTATTAACTGCTTTTTCAAAGGCAAAAGAAAAAATAGGTTTTGATAAAAACCCATTAAGTTTTTTGTTTGATGTAAAAGTGAAGCATGTTATCGGAACAAAAGAAAAGCCGGTGCATGAAGTACAGCGCAATCTTTCTTTGATAAAACATTTTACAAGCGATAAACCTGCAAGATTAAAGTTGTATCCATCGAAAGCAGATTATGAAAGAGTTGATGCTATCTTGAATAATGAATTATCAACTGTCAATTCTCAACTGTCAACTGTCAACTACATCTGTGTTGCTCCATCTTCTGTTTGGTTTACTAAACAATTTCCAAAAGAGAAATGGATCGAATTTTTAGAACAATTGTCGACCGAAATAAAAATATTTTTGATCGGCGCTTCATCAGATAAAATCTTGTGTGATGAAATTAAAAACGCATTACCAGGAAAAGCTGTAATCAATCTTTGCGGTGATTTGAATTTTCTTGAATCTGCAGCGCTTATGCAAAAAGCAGTAATGAATTATGTAAATGATTCTGCGCCGATGCATATGGCTTCTGCAATGAATGCCCCGGTTACTGCAGTGTTTTGTTCAACCGTTACATGGTTTGGTTACACGCCTTTAAGCGACAAAAGTTTTATTGTTGAAATACAAGAGCCGTTGTATTGCAGACCCTGTACAACACACGGAAGACGTGAATGTCCTGAGAAACATTTTAGATGTGCGCTTGATATAAAAAAAGAACAATTATTATTAACACTAAACAATGACTGAAGAACTATTTAATAACGATGTTGAAAAAGCTTTGCGCGTTTTGCAAAGCGGCGGAACTATT
>DASZUY010000239.1:0-2009 GCA_035547495.1 Parafilimonas sp.
TGATATTATTTATAATGAAATAAAAAACCATAATGGAAATGTAATAATGAGTAGTCAGCAACACGAAAGCGGAAGCGATCGAATTGCTGAAGCCATTCAAGATGTTGAATGCGATGTTATATTAAATGTACAAGGCGATGAACCTTTTGTTGATAAGCATGCATTGCAATCTTTATTAAATGTATTTGAAGATTCAACCGTAAAAGTGGCAAGCCTGATGCATAAAATATTTGAACAGGCAGATGTTGAAAACCCAAATAATGTAAAAGTTGTTGTTGATAAAAATTCAAACGCTTTATTGTTTAGCCGTTCTGTAATTCCTTTTTTAAGAGATAAAAATTCTTCAGCTGATTATTATAAGCACATTGGAATTTATGCTTACAGAAAAGATGTTTTACTTCAGTTTACAAAATGGAAACAAACACCATTGGAGCTTGCAGAAAAGTTAGAGCAATTAAGATATCTTGAAAATGGAATTCAAATTAAAATGGTTTTAACAGATCATGCCAGTATTGGAATTGATACGCACGAAGATTTGGAGCTCGCAAGGAAATATCAATCAGAGAAAACAAAGGTGTTTGAAAAATAGAAAATGTATTACATTCAATAACGTTCTCAACAGCTAAAGCTGTGCATGCGTAAAATGCTGCATCATTCCTACTCAAAAGACGTTTGATGAACGAAGGATGATCGAAAGATAAACGCCAGATACCAGAACCAGACCACAAGGAGACCAGAAGAAGAGCACAGGGAGAGTACAAGGAAACCGACAGCTTTTGCCGATTAATCAGTTCTATATGTCTTAAGTTTTATGGAACGCTCAATTGGTGTTCCATCCTCTTCGAAATAAAAAACGCTCCATAAGTATGAAGCGTTTTATTTGAGGGATCAGAAGTGGTAAATTTAATAACCTTCGTTTTGCGTTAAGTTGCTATTCACATCTATCTCACGTTGTGGAATTGGTAAAACTAATTCAGGTGCATCGTACGGATAACTACCAACATCAAGCTTAAGTCTTTTTAATGTCCATAGCCTGTCGCCTTCAAAAGCTAATTCTCTGAAACGTTCATCAACAAAATCATTAACATTCACTTCACTTAAAGCATATGCACCTGCTCTTGCTCTTACTGTATTTATATCTTCAAGTGGTGTTGCGCCAATGGGTGTGCCACTTTTACGCAAGTTTGCTTCGCCGCGTGTTAAATACATTTCTGCGAGTCTTACAACAGGAACTACCCTGTAAAATGTGAGCCACTTCAAAGTATAAATTCCAGGGTTGCCAGAAATGCTATATCCTTGGGTAAAAAAGTTTCCTCTGAAATCATTAGGATCATCGAAGTAATTAAAATAGTTCTGGTCGACCTGTGCATCACCGCGACCGCCCTGGTTGTTTCCATCAGCATCATAAGCATAACGGTAAAATGTTACAATACCATTATCCGTAGTGCCTGCGTTACTCTGTGGTGTATTTTGAATTCCAAAAATATCTTCTGTTGAATTGCTTGGATTATTAAACGCCTGGTTAAATGTTGAAGTAAGATTATAGTTGCCCGATTTAATTACATCATTCGCCATGTTTGCAGCATTGGTATAATCACCCATATTCATATATACTCTTGCTAAAAATGCTTTTGCTGCATTGTTTGTGGCTCTTGCATTGTCAGCTGTTGCCGGCAAACTATTAGCGGCTTCAGTAAGATCACTAATTATTTGTTTGTACACATCTTCAACCGATGCTCTTGCAGGTTTATTTTTTGTAGAGTCGTAATTATATGTTGGCTGAAGCACAAGCGGAACACCTGCAGTTGACGAAGTGTTTCCCGCTGAATATGGTTTGGCAAAATAATTTATCAATTCAAAATAAGCAACGCCGCGCATAAACTTTGCTTCCGCACCAATTTCGGTTTGTTCAGACGCATCGAGAAGATTTATTTTGTCTAAAACAATATTCATATTCTCGATGAGCAAATAAGAATTCTCCCAAATATCCGTTGCAAGTGCGGTTTCTT
>DASZUY010000240.1:0-8275 GCA_035547495.1 Parafilimonas sp.
GTCGCGTTAAAGAAATTAAACAATTAAATGCACAAGGCGTAAAGCCTGATGATTTGCAGCCGGTAGAACTTACAACATCCAAAGAAAGTGAACACAACTTTGTTGATGTGGTTGGGCATTTAACCATTAACAACCTTGAAAAAACATCGCAACGCAATAAGGAAAGGCAAAGGAACCAGAAAAGAAACGAAAATATAAAACAACAAAAGCCAAATTCAAATCAAAGAGATTTCAAACAAAATCCTCAACAAAGGCCAAATCAAAACCGACCGCCGCAAAATAACAGGAATAAACCGCCACAAAAAGGAAGATGATCATTCTTTTTTAGCTCTCAGTAAACTATCTCGCAGCAAGTTATTGTTCTTATAAGCCTTTAATTCTTTGCGCAATTTCTTTTTATCATTTTTATTGAAATGATATAAGCTTTTTAAATTTGGTTTGCCAGCATCAACCCATGCGCTGTACCAAAAATCTGAAACCATATTTGCAGAATGAATAAGTTGATCGTTGATGCTTGAACCTAAAGCAGCAGCATATTGTTTTGCAAATGCATCTGTATAAAATTTGTTTTTTCTACCATAGCGAACCACTTCAATATATTTTGAATCACCCGGAAAATTTTTTGCAACTTCTTTTTCTTTATTAAATAACTCCGGCAATAAATCGTGTGCTTGTTTTATTGCATTCCAAATAACAGCAGGTTTATCTTTTATATAAGTTGCTTTGTGGTTTGAATGCAAATTGTAACTGCTCAGCTCTAATTCAGGAATTGTAGATTCCCACAATGCATGCAGTCCTTTTTGATTGGTTAATTGTCCATCATAATTTATAGCAGTATGCAAAGGCACATTTGCATCTTCAATATAATGCGCTAAATCATCAGCATAAAAAAATATGCTGTCTGCATTTTTTTGTTTGAATGCATTTGTAAGCAAAGAATCTTCAATCATAATTTCATAAGGAACATAGCCATATTTTTTCAGCGTATCAAAAGAATATTTTGCAATTGCCGTTTGAAAGTCGCGTGGCATTGTATTAGCCGCATCGTTTCCGTAAGCTTCAACATCAATAAAATGTTTTGGGCCTTCTTCTTTGTCTTTGTATCGCCGCTGGTCTGGTCTTATTGCGTTCGCGGTTAACGAATCTATATTTGAAAAGAAAAAACGTCTTAACTGTTTTGGCAGTTGGTAAACTGCTAACTGCGTTGCGGTTTCGTGTACATAAAAACCCCAGCTGCAAAGCGAAAGAATAATTAGTGAACAAGTAAAAGCTATGCTTAAGGATGACAATTTGTTTTTCATGTTAAGAAAAAATGCAAATGTAACAGCATTGCATTATGACGTAGTTTAAATAAATGTAAACTTGTTAAATACTGCTTAACAAAAATCCATCAAACACAACGTATTTTTGCCGTTTATGAATGAGGCATCGCAGAAATATGAACCCGTAATTGGTTTGGAGGTTCATGCAAGATTAGCAACCAAAAGCAAATTATTTTGCAGCGATGTGAACGCTTATGGTGCGGCACCAAACGAAAATGTTGGTGTAATTACATTGGCGCACCCGGGCACTTTGCCCAAAACAAATAAAAAAGCAATTGAATATGCAACGATGACCGGTATTGCCTGCAATTGTACCATCAATCAAAAAAATTATTTTGCGCGCAAACATTATTTCTATCCTGATCTTCCAAAAGGATTTCAAACTTCACAACACACCGTTCCGATTTGTTCCGGCGGACATGTTACCATTAAATCATCAACAGGTGAGCGCGATATAAAATTGCATCATATACATCTTGAAGAAGACGCGGGCAAAAGTATTCATGATATGGATGATGATTTTAGTTACATTGATTATAACCGTGCAGGAACGCCACTGATAGAGATTGTTACGGAACCTGATATGCATTCTGCAGAAGAAGCAGGTTTGTTTGTTACTGAATTAAGAAAATTAGTACGATGGATAAATGTTTGTGATGGCAATATGGAAGAGGGAAGTTTGCGTTGCGATGCAAATGTTTCCATTCGCTTAAAAGGTGAAACAAAACTTGGGACTAAGGTTGAAGTGAAGAACCTAAATTCAATGCGCAATGTTAGAAAGGCAATTGAATTTGAAATTGAACGCATGATTAATTTGCTTGAGAAAGGAGAGAAGGTATTTCAGCAAACAAGAAGTTTTGATGCATCGAACGATACAACGTTTGCCATTCGGGAAAAAGAAGAAGCAAATGATTATCGCTATTTTCCCGAGCCGGATTTACCGCCATTAAATCTTAGTAACGAATATCTTCAAAACGTAAAAAATAATTTGCCTGCATTACCTCAACAGTTATATAAAAAATATCAATCAGAATTTGGTTTGAATGAATATGATGCAGCGCAATTAACAAGTGAGAAAGAAATTGCGGATTATTTTGAAGCAACCATTCAGCATACGAAAAATTATAAAGCAGTTGCTAATTGGATCAATGGTCCCGTTAAGCAAATGATGAATGACGCGAACATTTCGTTGCAGCAAATGCCAGCTAATAAACTCGCAGAAATAATCTCAATTGTTGAAAGCGGCGAAGTCAGTTTTTCAAATGCATCAGCGAAGTTGCTACCTGCAATCATTAATAAAAATGATGCAGCTATTGCTGAACTTGCAGCAAAGCTTGGCATCATTCAAACAAAAAATACAGATGAATTAAAGCAATGGATAAACGATGTTTTAAACAAAATGCCTGATAAAGTAACCGAATATAAAAAAGGAAAAAAAGGATTGATGGGTTTGTTTGTAGGGGAAGTTAAAAAAATAAGTAAAGGCAAAGCAGACGCCAGAATTGTAACACAAATACTTGAAGAAGCATTAAACTAATTATATGATGAAACTTTTTTCAATTGCAATTATCGCATCCGTAATATTTACTGCATGCAAAACAGAGAACGGAAAATTTGCCGTTACAGGAAAAATTAAAAACGCACCTTCTGATTCTTTATATCTTGAAAAACTGTCTTACTCCGCTGATGATGGTAAAGTTGTTGATTCGACTAAGATTGATAAGGATGGAAGTTATAAATTAAACGGCGTTGATACGCAACAGAACCTTTACATGCTGAGTTTTAAAAATAGTCCCGCAGTTATTTTAGTGAATGATGCCAGCAAAATAAATGTTGATTTTGATTTGAAGGGTGTCGTTTACCCGGATATAAGTGGCTCTGATGCTTCGAAGGAGTTGTACTCATTTATTAAAAATTTCTGGCAAAAAGATTCTGTGCTTTCGGATAGTTATTACAAGCTTGATTCAATGAACAAAACAGGTGTGCAGGATTCTATGTATGCTATGCAATTGCAGATGCAATACACCAAACAACTAAGCGATCTTGATGATGTGCTCAGAAATTTTATAAAGACGTCAAAAAACCCTGCAGCGATTTGTTTTGCATTAGATAAAGCAAAAGGCGCTGTTAGTCCAGATGAATTAAATACAATGGCGCAAGATGCTTCGAAGCGTTTTCCGCAGCATAGTGGTCTTGCAATATTTAAGAGCCAGATTGCACAGGCTTTACAACAGCAACAACAAACAAACAATGGTGCTGCTGCATTGTTAAATCAACCGGCACCGGCTTTAACGATGACAGACGTGAACGGGAAAAATGTTAGCATCAGTGACTTTAAGGGAAAATATTTGTTGGTTGATTTTTGGGCAAGTTGGTGTGGACCCTGCAGAGCAGAAAATCCAAATGTAGTTGCAGCTTACAACAAGTTTAAAAATAAAAACTTTGCCATTCTTGGTGTTTCATTAGATGAAGATAAAGGCTCATGGTTAAAAGCAATTAAAGATGATCATTTAGCGTGGACGCAGATGAGTGATTTAAAGCAATGGAATAGCGCTGCAATAACTGCTTATCATTTTGATGGAATTCCATTCAATGTTTTAATAGACCCGCAGGGAAAAATAATTGCAGAAGAATTGCGGGGCGAAGCGCTGCAACAAAAACTCAGTGAAGTACTTCAATAATTTTAAGGAATATAGTTTTTGAATATTCATATCCATTCATTTACTTTGTGTTTCAAAGCACTTTTATGAATGAGGCGCAAAAGCTTTCAAACGAACTGCAGGATATAAAACAAATGATGGAGCGAAGCAGCCGCTTCATTAGTTTAAGTGGATTAAGCGGTATTGCTGCAGGTATTTGTGCCCTGGCTGGAGCATGGTTTGCCAATTCATTAATAAACAAACAAACGGTGCTTGACTTGCGTGCATCAGCAACACTTCCTGATGCAATTGTTCATGGTGACTTTTTAAACAGCCGTTTATTGCAGGTTGCTTTTGTAACGTTTGTTGCCGCTTTTTTGTTTGCATTCATATTTACTTATCGTCGCAGTAAAAAAACAAATGTGCCTATTTGGGGAGCTACTGCCAAGCGATTGATGATTAATGTGAGCATACCAATGATCACCGGCTGCATTTTTTTATTGGCACTGATTAAAGCCGGCGCTTATGATTTTGTTGCTCCCGGTTGTTTGATATTTTATGGACTGGGTGTTTTAAATGCAAGTAAATACACACTGCCGGAAACAAGATATCTTGGATGTTGCGAAATTTTTTTAGGCTTAGTCAGTCTTTATTTTAAAGGAGACGGGTTATATTTTTGGGCTGCCGGCTTTGGTGTGTTGCATATAGTGTATGGAATATTTATGTGGTGGAAATATGAACGGAGTTAATGTAATGAAGAATCCTATCGAAAATTTAAATAAAACTTTTGACAGTCGTATACGATTGGGAATAATGAGCGCACTTATGGTGAATGAATCTGTAAATTTTAATCAACTGAAAGAATTAATACAGGTAACAGATGGAAATCTTGCGAGCCATATAAAAGCGCTGGAGGATAATGGCTATATAAAAATTCAGAAAGGCTTTATTGGTAAAAAAACTAATACGCTTTATTCTGTAACAAAGGCTGGCGAGAAAGCTTTTCAAACCCATCTCGATGCATTGGAAAAAATGATTAAGAATATAAAGTAAATTTTTTTTGTTTGTATACTTTGAAATTCAAAGCACTTTTTAATAAAAAAAAATGAAAAAAACAACGCTATTCACACACATTACTGCTGCAATAATTATAACGGGAATTATAATTTTAATTTATGCTGCAGTACAACAGGCACATCGCACATCTGCCAACGATCCGCAAATACAAATTGCAAGAGATGTAAGCAATGCACTAAGCGAAGGCAAATCAATTAATAGATTATTGCCTGCTGATACAATTAATATAGAAAAAAGCTTAGCTGTATTTGCAGAGCTGTTCGATAACAACGGCAAGCCGCTGCAATCAACAGGTTTATTAAACGGAAAATTTCCGGAACCACCTTCGGGCGTTTTTAAATATGCCAATGAATATGGTGAGGATGTTATAACGTGGCAACCTCAAACTGATGTTCGTATGGCCATGGTGTTTGAAAAAGCAAACAATGCAAATGTTTCTTATGTGGCGGTAGGAAGATCATTAAAGGAAACAGAAGTCAGAGAAAACAATTTGTTGAACATGGTTCGCATTGCATGGATTGCCTGCATGGCTATTTTAATCATTCATTTTTTTCTTCAAAATTATTTACTGAGAAAAGCCTAATAAAAAGTTTATATGATACAAAATAATCAAGCTATTATTTACAAGCAGCCGTTGCTGAAAGCTTTCAGCAATGCATTTAATGGTATTAAATATTTTTTTAAAAATGAACGAAATGGAAAGATCCAGGCAAGCGTTGCAATTGCTGTTGTTATCGCAGGATTGTATTTGCATCTGTCGTGTACAGAATGGATCACAATATTTTTATGCATCTGCAGTGTGCTTGTTCTTGAGATGTTGAATAGCGCAATTGAACAGCTTTGTGATCTTGTACGTAGCGAATATCATCCTTCAATAAAAATTATAAAAGATGTTGCTGCGGGTGCAGTGCTTTTTGCATCAATAATAAGTTCAATAATCGGGCTGATTATTTTTCTGCCTAAAATTTTTTATTAGTATGAAACTTAAAAAATTAAACGAAACACAAAAACTAATTTCCATTTCGTTGTTATTTACTTTAAGCCTGCTTGCATTACGCATTTTTTATACGGGCGATATCAATTATCTTTTTTATCCGTGGAATTTATTTCTTGCTTTAGTTCCATTATATTTCAGCGGATTGCTGCAAAAGCAAAACAGCTTTAATTATAAAAGTATTTTTCTGTTGTGTATCTGGTTATTGTTTCTTCCCAATGCGCCATATCTTGTTACAGATATTTTTCATTTTGAAGAAAGACCGCCTGTGCCTATGTGGTTTGATTTATTATTGGTTTTTTCAGGTGCATGGAACGGACTGCTTATCTGCATGATTTCTTTATATCGTGTAGAAAAATATTTAAGCATATTGATGAATTCAAAGTTTGCGAATGGCTTAATCTTTTTCTTGCTGATACCGTGCGGCTATGGAATTTATATTGGAAGATATTTGCGGTATAACAGCTGGGATATTGTTACTGAACCTGTGCACATCTTAAAGACATCTACGCATCATATTTATCATCCTTTTCAAAACCTGAATGTGTGGTTGTTTACTTTCATCTTTGCATTGTTTCTTGGCATTATTTATTTCACTTTAAAAAAATTGCCCCGGCTTTTTACACCGGAGCAATTTTAAAAGCTTATTAGTAAGATCAATATTAAAAATCGAAACCAATAGCAAAATAAAATAGTGGTGAACCTCTGAACAAACCTCTCATTTCCCATGCCACATCGCCTTTTATAAAATAACCAAGCAATGTACTGCGGGCGCCAAAGCCATAACCACCGGCAAAAGGTCCAATTCCTCCCGCTCTTAATCTTACGCTTAAAGGACTTGGTGCGTTATCAATTGTTTGTGTGAAAACTTCTGTTGGTCGTTTAATATTTTTAAGCGGTCCAGCCCATGCAGTTCCCAAATCAAAAAATTGTATGAGTTGAAAATTGCGCACGAACGCATTGTTTATCGGGCTGCTAAAAAATGTTGTAAACACCGGTAATCTAAATTCACTGTTTATAACAAGATCATTGCTGCCATTAGCCGCATTCTGATCGAAGCCTCTTAAATTTAAAGCGAGTGTTTGAAATGCATAAGGTACACTTGGATCTGCTGTATTTATTTGGTTGAATTTTGGAAACAGCCAGCCATCCTCACCGCCTAAATAATAAATGATCTTTGCCTGACCAAAAGAAAAATCTCCTGCACCCCGCACAGCCCAAATAAAATTGCGATAGATCTTTAAATAATGTCTTGCATCAAAACCTGCAGTGTAAGTTGGCTTACCGCTTAATGTTGAGTTGCCGCTTGCAGGAATAAAAAATTCAGTATAGATTTTCCATCTTAATCCATTCCAAATATTATCTGCAACATTGATAGAGTTATCATGCACATACTCAAATTTTCCCTGCAAAGTATTTGCAACTGAATCTTTACGTTTTAGTATATCTGGAACCAGAGCACCGCCCTGGTAATATGGTCTTAATATGCCAATATCTTTTCTTAAACCAACCGTTGCTCTTATACTTTTTATTTCATTAAAAGGAAAAGAGGCGTTTACCTGGTAAATATTGGTTATAACTTCATTGTCTAAATAATTTAAAGGAATACCTGTGCTATCATCAATACCCTGAAAAAAGCCATCGTAGTTTGTTACATTGCTTCGATAATAAGTAAGCCCCCAATCTAAACGCTTGCGATAATTTTGATAGGATACAAATGCATCTTTATCTGTAAGCGATGTACCCATTCTGAACCCACCAATCAATTTCACATCTTCCATAATATCGCTTACACCTACACGAAAAGTAAAATCAGCAGCATTATTATTACTTAAATTAATGGGACCACTTTGATCGTATCCTCCAAAAGGTTGATAACGGTTAATAAGAACATTATTACTAAAACCAGCCAAAACATAATCTGCATCAAACTTCAACTTGTAATCGTACAACCTTGCATCTTTTACATAATCAGGACGCAGTACTTCAACTTCCTTACCAATTGGCGGAGCTATCGGTATATTAGCTGACGAAGAATCTTTACTCTCTTCTTCAAACTCATTTTGAAACTGGTTATTATTTTTTGTTGTATCAGCAGATTGTTGTACTTCAACACTCTTTGCATTTTGCAACCGTTCAGCAGTAATCATTCTGCGCACAAAATCGGTTGGTCTTGCATTAATATTTCTTTTACGTAGCGTAATAGAATCAACTCTTAATTTGTATAAGAATTTAGAATCACC
>DASZUY010000241.1:0-27753 GCA_035547495.1 Parafilimonas sp.
AATTGGGAAGATGAAAACACCGGCGACAACGGTTGTGCAAATGATGTGGCAAAAGAAATTTTAAAGCTAAAAAAAGAAAATATTTCAGGGTTGATTTTAGATCTGCGTTATAACGGTGGCGGCTCTATTGACGAAGCCGTTGAGCTTACAGGAGTTTTTATTGATGCCGGACCGGTGCAGCAAATTAAAACACGCAGTGAAGAAAAAATTATTACGCTAAAAGATGTAAACCGCGGAACTATTTATGATGGCCCACTATTGGTTTTGGTAAATGGTTATAGCGCTTCTGCCTCGGAAATTGTTGCTGGAGCTTTGCAGGATTATCACAGAGCATTAATTGTCGGCTCTCCAACTTATGGAAAAGCCACAGGGCAAATTGTTTTGCCGCTTGATACAACGGTTGATCTTGAAAAATATAACGGCCAGCAGCAAGCAGCAAACTATTTAAAAATCACAACAGATAAATTATATCGCATAAATGGAACAACCGCGCAATTCACCGGCATTAAACCAGATATTATTTTACCTGATTTTTTAGAAGCCGATCCACAACGGGAATCAGACGATCCGCATGCTTTGAAACCAACAACTATCGATGCAAACAAATATTATATGCCTTATCCTCCGCTTCCGGTTAGTACATTACAATCACTTGCAAAACAAGATGCAGATACAATTAAATTTTTCAAGCAACTTGAAACGTACATTCATCAATATAAAATAATGAATGCGCCTGCAGATGTATCACTCTACTGGAAAGAAGCTTTGGCAGATTATCAAAGCGATTCGCTTGAAACAACCTTCGATACTGCACATTATACAAGGTTTTATTCAGTCGCAAATAATGCGTACGATTTAGAAAGACTTAAAACAGATAGTTCTTCGCAGTACATAAATGAATCTTTCATTAATTATCTTTCGAGAGACGCGTATGTAAAAATCAGTTACGACTTGCTTGCTTCGATGGCAAAATAAAAATTGTTACTTCCGTCAATTGTAATATTCATTTCAAATATTTTTATTTTATTTTGAAATAAATTTTAACTGCTTAACTAAAACCAAAACCTGATTGCATGAAAATTAATTCAACCTTTTGTTTTAAAGTATCATTACTTGCTGCATGTTTATTTACAAGTGCAAAAAAGATTTCTGCACAAAACTTTGATAACCCCGGCGATTACATGACCGCTATTTCTAAAGCGGAAATGGACATGGATAAAACTTATCTTGCTTACATGAGCGCCGTTGCACACAGCGGCAGGGCAAGAAAAGTTGAAAAGATGCGCCAGCAAACATTGCAAAGCATTCTCGATTGCAAATATAAAATTGCTGATCTGCCATATTATAAAGGCGATAATTCTTTGCGGAAAAGCTCCATGGATTACGTTGACATTTGTTACAAAGTTTTTAATGATGACTACGCGCATCTTTTGAACATGGAAGATTTGATTGAACAATCTTTTGATGAAATGCAGTTGTATATTTTGTTGCAGGAAAAAACAAACGAAAAATTAAAACAAGCCGGCGATAGTGTTCAATTAGCCCAAAAGAATTTTGCTGATAAGTATAACGTTAAAGTGGTTGATGTAAAAAATGAGATCTCTGAAAATATGGAGTTAACAGATAAAATAAATCATTACAGGGATCAGCTTTACTTGTTATTTTTTAAATGTAACTGGCAGGATGAAGAAATAACAAAGGCTATCAGTCAAAAAAAATTAACCGGTCTTGAAGAAGCGCGCAATGCTTTAGATAGTTATGCAAAAGAAGGACTTGCGGCATTGGATAGCTTAGATAATTTCCAGGGAGATCATTCGCTCGCACAATCTTGTAAACGTGCTTTGCAGTTTTATCAAAAACTTGCAGAAAATGATTTGCCAAAAGTGACTGATTTCTTTTTAAAACAAGAAAACTTTAATAAAATAAAACAGGCAACAGATGCAAAAGGGCAAAACAATTTAACCAAACAGGATGTTGATGCTTACAATAAAGCAGTGAATGATTACAACAGTTCCATTAATGCCTACAATCAACTCAACACAAATATTAATAATGCCAGGAACCAGATAATTGATGACTGGAACAACAGTAATAATCAATTTTTAGACACACATATTCCGCATGTAAAATCTTAAATCGGCTACCTTGTTTATGCATTAGTTTTAAGTTTCTTCATTTGCAAATTCAACGTTGATTTTTTCTTCAATTGCTTTACCGATAGCTGCACTTAGCATTGTTTCTTTGCGCGAATCTGTATGCACCCAACTTATACCATTCTTTTTTTTGATTGCCATGATATCAATATCATTTAAAAGAGGTTTGCCTGTAAGGCTTTCCTGGAAATGAAAGTTTGAAATAGTATAATGCGGAATAGAATGTTGTGGTTGCACGTTTGCACTAAGATGAAGCGTAATGTTTTCTGATAACGTGTAATCAAAACTTACGTCAAAAGAAATATCGGTCTTCATAAAACAACATTTGATTTTTCTAAATGATGCTTAATAATAGTATCTTTTAAATGATATAATGGCGATAGAAAATCAAAATCATTGCCAAAATTTTTGCATGGTTTTGAAAAATGAAAAAACTTCAGAATAATGGAAAAAATATCACTCAAGAAGTTTCATAAAACTGTCGAAACTTCTTGAGTGAGAATAAAAAGTGGTTAATACCTTTTAAATTTTTAGTTCTTTATAAACTTCTGGGTCTTTACGCCTTTATCAGTTATTAATTGTAAATAATACAAGCCACTGGCAAACGAATGAACATCTATTTTATACTGAGAATTGCCCATCATGTTATTTAGTTGCTGCCTGTATAACTGTCTGCCGTTTTCATCTGTAATAACTATCGCAGCCTGCTTGTCGCTTGTATTATTAATTACAACAGATAAATTATCAGTTGCAGGATTAGGATAAATATAGAAGGATCTTCCATCAGGCGCAATATTTACAACAGCATCTTCTCTTGCAAAAGAAAGCGTATCAACAGTTGCATTTAACTGGTATAAATCTGTTTTCTTGTTTGTATTGTCGCCGTCATCTGCAGTAAATAAAAGATGGTTTTTCAGAATCACATAAAGAAACATTGGAGATGATGCCTTAGTGCCCGGGTTAATATCTTTTATAATCTTGGTATTTGTATTTGTGCCGTCTGATTTCCAAAGTTCATTACCATGCGTACTATCATTTGCAGCGAAATATAAGTTGGTACTTGTATAAAAATAATTAAATGCATTTCCTAAGGATGATGCTGAACCCGGGTTAATATTTTTAACCATTTTAGTATTTGCACCGGTACCATCTGTAATCCATAATTCAGTACCATGTGTACCGTCGTTTGCGTCTAAAAATATTTTACCATTGAATAATTTTGTATGCTCAAATCCGGCACCACTACCACCAAAAAAATCTGGCCACAAGAATGCATTGGAACTTGGTTTGCCCGGGTTAATGTCTTTAAATAAGGCAGTTCCGTTTGTTGTGCCATCAGATTTCCAAAGCTCAGTGCCGTTAGCGGCAGTCGTTGCAGTGAAATAGAACTTGTTGCCAATTATTATTGCTGTTGCAAGAACGGGTATTGAGCTGTTTGTTCCGGGATTAATATCTTTTACAAGCTGAGTGCCGTTTGTTGTGCCATCAGTTACCCACATTTCTCCTCCGGTAGAAAGATCAAAAGCAGTAAAATAAAGCTTGTTTTTAAATTCAAAAAAACCAGACGGACTTGAGCCAAAGCCTGGAAAACTTGATGCAATATCTTTTACAAGTTGAGTTCCGGCAGCAGTTCCATCCGTCTTCCATAACTCGGCACCGTGAGTGCCATCATCAGCACTAAATATAACCTGTGTTCCAAGCGCTGTAAAGCCGCTTGAGTTAGATGAAGCGGTGCCGGGGTTTATATCTTTAATTAAAACAGTGCCTGCGCCGGTTCCATTGGTTTTCCATAATTCATCGCCGTGCGTTCCATCGTTAGCAACAAAATAAAGTATGTTGTTATTGGTAAAAAAATAGGTTGATGAAGTATAACTGTCACCCGTTCCCGGGTTAATATCTTTTACTAAGACTGTACCGCTTGCAGTGCCATCAGACTTCCATAACTCTTTTCCTTTCGAACTTGTTTTTGCAAAAAAATACATTGTGTTATTAAACACGAAAAATTCTGAAGGCGAGGAACTGGCACTTCCCGAATTTATGTCTTTTATCAATTTTGTGCCGGCAGATGTTCCATCTGTAACCCATAACTCGCTGCCATGTGCAGCATCCTTGCCGGCGGCATAAAGTTTACCGTTATACAGTACAACGTTTGTGTTTGAATCAACAGCAACATTGGAAACGTATTTTTTTGTTCCTGATGCTGTGCCATCTGTTTTCCAAAGCGAATCTTTACTGTCAATCATAACAGCAATATTACCCAGTGTTATACCAGCCGTAATACTATTATTGTTGGCAAGTTTTGTTACCTGTGCTGAAGAAAAATATGCAGGCATAATTGTGGCTGCAATACATAGGCAGCGTAGAATTTGTTTCATAGAGCAGATTTTTTTAAATGGATAGTCTAATGTAAAAAATTTATTTAATGTTCTAAAGAAAGAAAGAGAAACTTCGTTCCTTTTAATTGAACTATTTATTTAATACGTTGTTTTGATATGTAGGTTCCGGTTGGAAAGAAATATTGTTCTGACATTCAGTTTCAAAAGATAAGCCTGGTAAGAATGCTCAGAATGAGAAGCGAAACTTTACACCTGGAATACACCAAGTTTTAAACTTTTTATATCTGTATTATTGTTGGCAGCAGCAATTGCTTCATTAATTAATTTTCTCGTATCAGCGGGATCAATAATATCATCGACCCATAAACGCGCTGCTGCATAATATGGCGAATTTTGTGTTTCATAACGCGAGGTGATTTCATTCAATAGTTTTTGCTGCTCTTCCTGGCTTGTTTGCTTACCGCTTAATTGAATTTGTAACAAAGTTTTTGCAGCCTGCTCTCCACCCATCACTGCAATTTTTGCACTTGGCCATGCATAAATAAATCTTGGATCGTATGCTTTGCCACACATTGCATAATTACCCGCGCCATAACTATTGCCTGTGATAATTGTAATTTTTGGAACAACAGAATTAGCAACTGCATTCACCAGTTTAGCACCATCTTTAATTATACCTGCATGCTCGCTGCGGCTCCCCACCATAAAACCAGTAACATCCTGTAAAAAAACCAATGGTATTTTTTTCTGATTACAGTTAAGAATAAAACGTGCAGCTTTATCGGCGCTATCATTATAAATAACACCGCCCAATTGCATCTCTCCTTTTTTTGTTTTTACAATCAATCTTTGATTGGCAACAATGCCCACTGCCCAACCCTCAATTCTCGCGTAACCGCAAACAATTGTTTTACCATATTCTTCTTTGAATTGCTCAAAGGAATTTGCATCAACAATACATTCAATCAATTCAACAACATCGTAAGGCTTTGCATTATTTTGATGAATGATTTTATAAATATCATCTGTACTTTTTGAAGGAGGAATACTTTCAATACGATTGAAACCTGCATCATCCTGCCTTCCTAATTTACTGATGATACTTTTTATTTTATCAAGGCATTCCTGCTCTGTTTCAAATTTATAATCTGCAATTCCACTTATAGCATTATGTGCTTCTGCACCACCCAAAGTTTCCGTGTCAATATCTTCACCAATAGCAGCTTTCACCAAATATGGTCCTGCAAGAAAAATACTTCCGTTGTTTTCTACCATTAAAGTTTCATCACTCATTATCGGCAAATAAGCACCACCAGCTACACATGCACCCATCACTGCTGCAATTTGTGTAATGCCTTCTGCACTCATTTTTGCGTTGTTGCGAAAGACGCGTCCAAAATGTTCTTTGTCGGGAAAAATTTCATCCTGCATTGGAAGAAAAACGCCTGCGCTGTCAACCAAATAAATTATAGGCAACTTATTTTCCATCGCAATTTCCTGCATGCGCAAATTTTTCTTGCCTGTAATTGGAAACCATGCGCCCGCTTTTACTGTCTGGTCATTTGCAACAATCACGCATTGCCTGTTGCTTACATAACCAATGCCTGCAACTGTACCACCGGCAGGACAGCCACCATATTCTTCGTACATTTCATAACCTGCAAATGCGCCAATTTCAACAAACGGTTTTTGCTTATCAATTAAATAATCTATGCGTTCTCTTGCAGTAAGTTTATTTTTTTCTTTTTGTTTTTGAATTGATTTTTTTCCGCCACCAAGCTTTATTTTTTCAAAGCGATTTTTTACATCAGTTGTTAGTAATCGCATCCAATCATAATCGCGTTCAGATTCTATATTCATGCAGATTTCGTTATTGCAACAAATATATTGAAACTGGCTTGCTGTTTGTTTTCCTTTATATCTGTTATATTTTTTCTGATTGATTTAATTAGTTTCGCAGCGCAAAATTTTATTTATGCAATCAACACTTGTAATATTAGCAGCGGGCATGGCAAGTCGCTATGGAAGTATGAAACAAACACAGGGCTTTGGTCCATCGGGAGAAACTATAATGGAATATTCTGTTTACGATGCAATAGCCGCTGGTTTTGGAAAAGTTATTTTTATTATTCGTGAAGACTTTGCAGAAAATTTTAAAGCACTCATCGAACCCAAACTAAAAGGAAAGATTGAAGTTGATTACGTTTATCAAAGCCTCGATAAATTTACAGAAGGCAGAGAAATAAATCCTGAAAGAGTTAAACCGTGGGGAACTGCACATGCGGTTCTTTGCTGCAAAGGAAAAGTTGATTTACCATTTGCTGTAATTAATGCAGATGATTTTTATGGCAAAGATTCATTTAGAAAAGCATTTGATTTTTTACAGGCACAATGCAATAAAAAAACGTATGGTGTTATTGCCTACGAGTTGGTAAATACATTAAGTGAACACGGAAGTGTAAGCCGTGGCGTAATTTCTATTGATGATAAAAATAAAATGAGCGGTTTAACCGAGCGCTTAAAAATTTACAGGAAGGATGATAAGATTGTTGATGAAGAAGCACAGGATAAATTTTTTGAACTGTCAGAGAATACAAAAGTGAGCATGAATTTCTTTTGCTATGATTCTACATTTATTGATTTGTGCGAGGAAAAATTTCAGGAGTTTCTTGATAAAAATGCACAAGATCTAAAAGCAGAATTTTTAATTCCAACCATGACGGACTATTTTATTAAATCAGGAAAGGGTGTTGTTGAAGTTATTCCAACATCCTCAAAATGGTTTGGTGTTACTTATAAAGAAGATGCACCAATTGTTGAAAGAGAAGTAAAGCATCTTGTTGAGAAAGGAGAATACCCGCAAAATTTATGGGCGAGTGCGGTGGTATAAAATAAAAAATCCCGCACTTACGACGGGAAATTTATATATGCTTACCAAAAAAAAATTAATTATAAGATTTTACAAAGAACACACAGTTCTCTGCTTTTTTAACCTGGCTTACTCTATCTAATCTTTTCAGCGAAGAATTAGAAGGTAATTTTAATTTTTTAAATGAAGTATCGATTGCCTTCAGGCTATCAACCAGTTTAAAAATGTTGTTTGATTTCAATGCAAACACTACATCTTCTGCCTGTGTTTGTTTTGTAGTAATGATGCCTACAACTTCACCATTTTTATTAAACACCGGCGCACCGGAGTTACCGGGGTTTGCAGTAAGTGAAAGTTGGCAACTTGAAGTATCTCCATTGAAGCCTGTTTTTGCACTTAAGTAACCCATATTATAAACAATCTCATCACGCGGATAACCTAATGTAAAAAGTTCTTCACCTAAATCGGGCTGTGTTTTCTTTATTGCATAGGGCAATGAATTCAAAGGCTGAAAATCTTTATCATCAATTTTTAAGATGGCAAGATCATGCTCACGGTCAACAGATAAAATGCGTGAGTTATATTCATTACCATTATTATCTGAAACAATAGCGCCTGAACCTGTTAATACATGCGCATTGGTTATAAGAAATCCATTACCGTCAATTAAAAAAGCAGTACCACCACTTGTTAATGTAGCACCTTTAGGAATTTTATCTTTAGGTTGTGCCTCAGATCGCAAAACACTATTAGTAATTTGCTGAGATTGTTTTATTTGATCTATATCCCTGCTTAACTTTTCTAATTGTGTTTGATTAACGTTAGGTGAGAAATACATAGCCAACGCAGAAATAAATAATGCTGTAATGCCGGCAATAGAAGCTGCTATAGCTGCCACACGTTTGTAACGATTCCACAACAAAATCACTTTTCCGCCAAAGCCTGCAGGTTCATCTGTGCTCCTGATATCACCGGTAGAAGCAAGTCTTTCATGCGTTTCTTCCAACAAGTTTTTAAAACTGTTTCTGTCTCCAAAATCTTCTAACTGGTGCAGAAAAAATTTATGCTCAACCACCATCTGGTCTATTTGTGGTTGTGTTCTGCGCAATTCTTCAAAGAATGCTTTTTCATCAGGCAACATTTTGCCTTCGAGATAGCGTTCAATTGAGTTTAATAATAAAATATCTTCCATCACTCACCTATATTATATTGCGTAAAGAATAATTTTTTTAATCGCATCAGGCATTTGTATTTCTGATTTTTTGCATTGTCTGCATTTGTATAACCAAACATAGATGCAATTTCGTTCATGCCTTTTTTATTAAGATAATACGCTTCAAGCAAACTTTTGCAAGGTTCTCCAAGACTGTTTAGCGCTCTTTCCATCATATTAAATTCTGCATTTCTGCGCTCATGTAATTCAAGGTCATCTTCAACAAGTACGGTTTCTTCAAAATTTTCTATGCCTGAGCTTGTTTTTCCTAATTGCTGCAAGCGTTTTAGCCACAACCTTCTGCAAACAGAGTAAACGTAGGTTTTAATTTGACAGGTTAAAACAAAAGAATCAGATTTAGCCTTTTCATAAAGCGTTATCATCGCCTCCTGAAAAATATCTTTTGCCTCATCATAAGAACCGCTGTTATTAATTATAAAGCTAAGCACCATATTAAAATTGTCCTTGTAAATAGATTCAATTGCTTTTGAATCGTTATGTGCCAAGCCTTTTAATAACAGTTGTTCGTTCGTGTCAAGCTTCACCTGCGTGTAATTTTAATACGGGGTTAGGGTAAAAGTAACCCAAATTGCTCTCCCAAATTATTTAAAAAAAATTTTTAAGACAGGGTTACCTTTTCTATAAAAAAGTATTAATTCAAAAATTACATAACAAAAAACACAAACAAATGAAAAAGTTGTTAATCGTTTTAGCTATCGGCACTTTTGCAGCATGTAACAGTGGCTCAAGCTCAACTACTACAGATTCTACTACAGTAGATACATCAACTATGGCACCAATGAGTAGCGATACTACCAGCACAATGGCTGACTCATCAAATATGATGATGAGTGATACTACTCACAAAGATTCAACTAAATAATAAAAACTAAAGTGCGATTGATTTTGAGGTGAATGCTTGCTTGGTATTTAGTTTAACTTTTTTCATATGGCAAGCAATCGTTAGAGGCCGTTCCGTTTCCACGGAAGGGCTTTTTTCTTTTATACTTTAAAAAAAATTTTTTTACTAAGTGCTTAATTCTATTTTTGATTTTTATGAACTTATCTAACGCATACTTTTTTGGTTTCTTCTTTTATTTTAAAAAAAGAACCGGGTAAGCGTTTGTACAAATATTAAACATTCGATTCCCGGTTAACAGCCGGGATTTTTTTTATATGAACATGAAAGTTTCAATACAAGGCTACGAAGGCAGTTTTCACCAAATGGCTGCGCAAAAGTTTTTTGGAAAGCAAACAACAGTTTTACCCTGCGCAACTTTTAATGATGTAATAAAAACCACTACATCAAAAGAAGCGGACGCCGGTATTATGGCAATTGAAAACTCAATTGCCGGCAGTATTTTACCAAACTATAATCTTCTTCAAAAAAGTAACTTGGTAATTATTGGAGAAGTTTATTTACAGATCGATCAGAACCTGCTTGTAAATAATGACGTGAGGTTAGAAGACATCAAAGAAGTGCATTCTCATCCAATGGCGTTACAACAATGTTTTTCATTTCTTGAAAAATATAATTGGAAATTGATTGAAACAGAAGACACCGCTTTAAGTGCAAAGCATATTCATCAGCACAAAAGCAAACATATTGCTGCAATTGCAAGTAAACTCTCTGCAGAGTTATTCAATTTAAAAATTATCGCGCCGAACATTCACACCATGAAAAATAATTACACTCGTTTCCTGGTATTGCAAAATTTAAATGATGCGCAAAAAGTAAATAATGCTAATAAGGCTTCGGTAAATTTTCATACAGATCATTCAAAAGGCAGCCTTGCAAAAGTGCTGACTAATATTGCTGATGCCGATATTAATTTAAGTAAGCTGCAAAGCTTTCCAATACCAGGAAGTAATTTTAAATATAGCTTTCATGCAGATCTTGAGTTTGATAATATTGCACAATTTGAATCTGTTATTGAAACAATGAAATCAATAACTGACTATTTAAAAATTTATGGTGTTTATAAAAATGGCAAATTAAAATGATAACTACAGCAAAACGATTAGAAGGCGTTGGTGAATATTATTTTTCAAAGAAGCTGAGAGAAATTGATGCATTAAACAAACAGGGAAAAAATATTATAAGCCTTGGTATTGGCAGCCCGGATTTACCGCCGCATGACGATGTAATAAAAGTTTTACAACAGGAAAGCGCAAAGCCAAACGTGCATGCATATCAATCTTACAAAGGTTCGCCTCTATTGCGTAATGCATTTGCTGCATGGTATAAAAAATTTTATAACGTTGATTTAAATGCCGACACAGAAATTCTCCCGCTTATTGGCAGTAAAGAAGGCATCATGCATATTTGCATGACCTACTTAAATGAAGGAAATAAAGTATTGGTACCAAATCCTGGTTATCCAACTTACAGAAGCGCAGTTACATTAGCCGGGGGCGTTTGTGTTGATTATAATCTTGAAGAAAAAAATAATTACTATCCTGATTTTGATGCATTGGAAAAAACAGATTTATCTGCTGTAAAAATGATGTGGGTAAACTATCCGCAAATGCCCACGGGTAAAAAAGCATCTAAGGAAGTTTTTAAAAAGATTATTGAGTTTGGGAAGAAGTACGATATTTTAATATGCCATGATAATCCATACAGTTTTATTTTAAACGATAAGCCTGAAAGTATTTTACAAATTGATGGAGCATTGGATATTGCGATTGAATTAAATTCTCTCAGTAAATCACATAGCATGGCGGGTTGGCGTGTTGGTGTTTTATGTGCGCATGAACAAAGAGTAAATGAAGTGTTGCGTTTTAAAAGTAATATGGATAGCGGCATGTTTCTTCCTGTGCAACTCGCTGCGGCAAAAGCTTTATCGCTCGATGAAAGCTGGTATAACTCCATCAACGAAATTTATAAACAAAGAAGAAATGATGTGTATGCACTGTTGAATAAATTAAAGTGCGATTATTCAACCGAACAAAATGGATTATTTGTGTGGGCGAAAATTCCATCAACATATAATGATGCTTACGATTTTAGTGATGAAATTTTATACAACAGCAATGTATTTATAACACCTGGTGGAATTTTTGGAAGCAACGGCGATACATACATACGCGTAAGTTTGTGTGCTACGAGCGAAAAAATTCAGGAAGCTATTTCAAGAGTAAATAATTATTAAAGGCGCATACTATTAAGATGAATACAAATACTGATGATGCTAAGGTTTCAACGCCAAAAGAATTAAACACTGTAACTATAGTAGGTGTGGGATTAATAAGTGGTTCCTTTGCATTGAACTTAAGAAAAAAAAATCTTGCAAAACATTTCATCGGTGTAAGCAGAACTGAAGCCAGCGCAAAAAAAGCGCTTGAGCTTGGATTGGTTGATGAAATGTTGCCGCTTGAAGAAGCTGTAAAAAAAGCAGACTTAATTTATGTTGCTATTCCTGTAGATGCGACTATTCCTATCGTAAATAAAATTTTAGATTTAATAACCGATAAGCAAATTGTTGCAGATGCAGGTTCAACAAAATTTGCGTTGCATGAGGAAATAAAAAATCATCCAATGCGCAGAAGATTTGTTCTTACGCATCCAATGTGGGGAACTGAATATAGCGGGCCCGAAGCTGCGGTACTAAATGCATTTGTTGGTCGTGCATCTGTTATTTGCAACAAAACCGAAACCGATGATGATGCGGTAAGGTTAATGGAAAATTTGTACAAAGAGCTCGGCATGAATATCGTGTACATGAATGCAGAAGATCACGATATACATGCGGCATATGTAAGTCATATTTCTCACATCACTTCTTTCGCGCTAGCTAATACTGTTTTAGAAAAGGAAAAAGAAGAAGAAGCTATTTTCGAATTATCCGGCGGTGGATTTGAAAGCACTGTTCGTTTAGCGAAAAGCAGTGCTTCAATGTGGGTGCCTGTTTTCATGCAAAACAAAGAAAATGTTCTCGACGTTTTGAATGAACACATCACACAATTAAGAAAATTTAAAGCAAGTCTTGAAAAAGAAAATATTCAATTTCTCACTGAATTAATCGACAACGCAAATAAGATAAAGAAGATAATTAAGTAATTCTTCAATAGTTATTTTCCCCGATTTAAAAAACCTTCCACTTGTAACCAATCTCCAAAACGATCGATCCATGTATCTGTTGGAATATGTTGAACACGCATACCAAAACCATGACCGCCCTTTACATACAAATGCAATTCCACAGGATGTTTTGCAGTAAACCAACGATTATACAAACTTATGCTGTGCGTGGTAAGTCCAAGCTGATCATCACTTGCTGCAGCTAAAAACATTGGCGGCGCATCGCTCGCAACATTGCCTTGTAACGAATCGGGCATGAAAGCATAAATGGGCGCAACAAAATCAGGTTTATTATCAGCCGTATAATTAAATGCAGATGCAGCAGCAACAGTTCCACCCGCAGAGAAACCAATGATGCCAATTTTATCTTGTGAAATATCGTACTCGCCCGCATGTTGACGCACATAAGCAATTGCTGTACGACCATCGCTTATCGCCATTCCAATAACCCTGTTGGTTTCATCACCGGATTCTTTATTATTTATCATGTCCATCATATCCTGTGCGGGATTGCCTGTTAAACTATGTATCAATCTATATTTTAAAACAAAACATGTAACGCCTTTTTTTACGAGCCAGTTTGCTACATCAATGCCTTCTGTATTTATGGATAAAAGATGAAAGCCACCACCCGGACAAATTACAATCGCCGTTCCGTTTGCAACAGAAGGATCGGGTGCGTAAACAGTAAGTGTTGGCTTTGATACATCATACACAATATTTGTTCTGAACATATTTTTACTGCTGTCCTGGAACTTTTCATCCCAGTTCCAGTTTTCAGAACCCGGTGCCGCGCCATTATATAAAGAAATTACTTTTTGTTGTGCACGAACTGTTGTTGCTGAAATTATCAGCATCAATACCAACAACAAAAATTTATTTTTCATAGTGAAGTTTTAAATGATGAATACGCAAACAAGTTACGGCTTCATTTCATTAATGCTAACCTGCGGGGATAAAACTTTATTCACTTTTTCAACAACAATTTCATTCGGCACATTAAAATCTGCAGTTAAGCGAATATCGGCTGATGAAGCGCCGGCCTTCACTGTGTATTTTCCTGCGTCAGCAATCCATGATTCTTTATCGGTATAAAAAGATGCAAGGTCTGCAGCAGTGAGTGTAAAGTTTAATGTTTGCGTTTCACCCGGTTTCAACAGTTTTGTTTTTGCGAATGCTTTTAATTCTTCTGATGGTTTATCGATATTATTATTGGGTGCGCTTACATAAATTTCAACAACTTCTTTGCCCGGATATTTTCCCTGGTTGGTTATAGTAATTGTTGCAGTAATGTTTTTATCAAATGTTGATGAACTTAATTTTAAATTACCAAACGTAAAATTGTCGTACGATAATCCGTAACCAAACTCATAAGCAGGCTTTACATTAAATGTATTGAAATAACGATAGCCCACATAAATGCCTTCTTCATAAGTTACTTCAGCAGGAATTTGTTTCATTCCAAAATTTCCTGTTATTGCCTTCTCCGGGAATTCTTTGCCCGGAAAATTTTTTGCAGATGAAACATCTTCATACTTCATTGGAAAAGTTGTTGCCAATCTTCCGGATGGATTTACTTTTCCGCTTAAAATATCTGCCATTGCATTGCCACCTTCCAAGCCAGGCTGCCATGCAAGCAGAATTGCATCTACTTCATCGCGCCAGCTTGCTGTTTCAATTACTCCACCAATGTTCAACACTACAATAACTTTTTTATGTTGTGCATGAAAAGCATCTGCCACTGTTTTTAAAATTGTTTTTTCTGTGTCTGATAAATTGAAATCGTTTTCAATTTTTCTATCTCTTCCTTCACCTGCATTTCTTCCGATTGAAATAATTGCCACATCAGATGCAGTTGCTTGCTTATTGATGAAATCTGCATCAAACATATTTTCTGCAGGTGGTGGTGTAGGATGCATAAACTCCTGGAAGAAATTTCCTTTCGGATGTTTTGCATGCTGATCTGCGAGATAAGAAATGTAATTTGTTTTTACATCATTATTTACTACATAACCCGCATTGGTTAAACCCTGCAATAAAGAAACTGTATATGCTTTATTTACATCGCCGCTTCCTGTACCGCCAGCAATTAATTCATAAGCATTGTTACCAAACAAAGAAATATTTTTTGCTGATTTTAAAGGAAGTGTGTTGTCATCATTCTTTAATAAAACCATTCCTTCTGTTGCCGCTTCGCGGGAAATGGCAGCATCTTTTTTCAAATCAGGCTTATCAGAGAATTTATAATTTTTAAACGCAGGTGATTGCAACATCACATTTAAATGCCTTCTACATTTTCATCTAAAACTTTTTCATCAAGTGTACCATCTTTCACAGCATCAATTATTGCCTGTGTTTGTTTCGGCGTGCCGGGCATTAATAAATTATTTCCTGCTTTCATTTGTGCAACAGGATCTTTTCCACCAAACCAATCCGTCATTACAAAACCCTTAAAACCCCACTCCTTTCTTAAAACTGTTGTTAGCAAATCATAGCTTTCAGAAGTGTAAGTTCCGTTTACATAATTGTAAGAGCTCATTACCGTCCAGGGCTTTGCCTTCTTCACAACGATCTCAAAATTTTTCATATAAATTTCTCTCAGTGCTCTTTCGCTGATGATCTCATTCACTGAGTTTCTGTCTGTTTCCTGGTTGTTGGCGATAAAATGTTTTATTGATGTTCCAACGCCATCGCTTTGAATGCCGTTCACCATAGCCGCTGCAATTTTTCCTGATACAAGCGGATCTTCAGAATAATATTCAAAATTTCTTCCGTTTAAAGGGTTACGTTGAATGTTAAGTGCAGGACCCAGAATAACATCAATTCCATAATCATGCACTTCACTTCCAAAAGCAACACCCACTTTTTTTACAATCGAAGTATCCCATGTTGATGCGAGCAAAGTACCCACGGGCCATGCAGTTGCATAATAGGTAACAGAACTATCATTATTTCTTATCGGATCAATTCTCACGCCCGCAGGACCATCAGACACAACCATGGATGGAATACCTAAGCGCGGAATTGGAAATGTAGTTCCGGCAGCACCGGGCACTTTATTTTTTGTTACACCTAAAAAACTGGTGTCTTTACTTCCGCGATTCATACTAAACCCATTGCCAACAACAAACGTTGCTTTCTCTTCCAGCGTCATTGCAGCAACAACATCTTTAACGCTGCTTTTGCCTAATTGTGGGGTTTGTGCTCTTGCTGCGCTAAATATTAATAGCAGGGCTACAAGCTGTGTAAGATTTTTTTTCATAAGCTTTTTTTGTTGGAAAAAAGAGATTTGATATAAGCAATCAAAGTTATTCTTTCAAATAAAAACAAGTGCTGAATGAGATGAATTGAAAAAATGCTGCGACATATCGCGAAAAGAGTTATTTATTCAAATGCCTTTTTTGGTGTTTTAAAAACCTCCAATTCACAACGCCGGAAATCAACTTGAACTATCATTGTGGAGAATATCATTTAAAATTCAACATCCTTAAGATATGGCTCACTCGCAGTTAATGCAACGATTGCTTGCCCTAACAAAACTTGCACATCATTCAAAAAAGAAAAAAGTTTCGGTTGCAGAATTTCATGAAGAACAAGTTTATAACAGAAGAAAATTTTTACAAACCTCAGGTATGGCTGCAATGGCGGCAACTGTTTTGGCGGGCTGCACAAAAATGGTAAAATCGCCTGGCAGTGGAAACGGAAGCATTCAACCGAAAATTGCAATTGTTGGTGCAGGCATAGCGGGTTTAAATGCTGCATATACATTAAAAAAGCAAGGCGTTTCTTCAACCTTGTACGAAGCAAACACGCGTGTTGGCGGCAGAATTTTTACAGCACAAAATATTTTAAATGCTGATTTGAGTACAGAGCTTGGCGGCGAATTTATTGATAGTGATCACACCGACATGCGTAATCTTGCAGCAGAGTTTGGTTTTCCTTTAATTAATCTTTACGCTCACTCTGAACTTAAACTGAAGCAAAACTTATATTATTTTAATGGAGTAAGTTATTCTGATGATGATTTCATAAACGGCATTTCTCCTTACTTATCAAAAATTAATAACGATTATGATAAGCTAAGCGACATTATAAAATACAATTCTTATTCTGCTGTTGACAAAAAGTTTGATAACATGAATCTTGAAGAATATTTAGATTCTATCAATTTACATGGTTGGTTAAGGGAGTTATTGCTGGTTGCCTATTTAGGCGAATATGGATTGAATACATGGGAATGCAACGCAATAAATTTTTTATTCCTGTTTGGCGTTTCTCCCGAAGGTGATGTGGCATTATATGGTTCAAGCGATGAACGTTTTAAAATAAGCGGCGGCAATCAAAAAATTGTTGATGCGCTTGCAAGTGAATTAAAAGATAATATTAATACAGAACACAAACTTGTAAAGCTGCAAAAGAAAGGAACGGTTTATGAACTGTTTTTTGAAAATGTTTCTCAGCCGGTGCAAGCAGATATCGTGCTGCTCACTTTGCCTTTCACAATTTTAAGAAATGTTGAGCTGAATGTTGAGCTGCCGAAAGTAAAACGCGATGCAATCAACAATCTTGGTTATGGAAATAATTCAAAATTATTTTTAGGTTTCAATGGCAGACCATGGCGCACAAAATTTAATTGCGTTGGTATGAGTTATTCTGATAACGGCACGCAAAATACATGGGATAATAGCCAACTGCAAAACGGTAATAATGGTGGCTTAACTGTTTTTTTAGGCGGCGATGATGCGGTTGCATTGCAAAACGGAAGCGTAAAATCGCAGGCAGAAAATTATTTGAACAGGCTGAATCAACTCTATCCCGGAATTAAAGATGATTATAATAACAAAGCTTTTCGCATGGATTGGAATTCATATCCATACGCAAGGTGTGGTTACAGTGCGTGGAAGGTTGGTCAGTACACAACTATCGCCGGCAGCGAAAGTGAAACGGTTGGTAATTTATATTTTGCAGGTGAACATACTTCATACAACTACCAGGGTTATATGAATGGTGGCGCAGCAACGGGCCGAAGAGCTGCAGAAAATATTTTAAAGAAACTTGATTGACATATGTTAACCCATGGACAACTCATCAGCGGAAGGACCATACATGCCGGGCACATTTACATCAAGCAAACGCAGGAAAACAGAAAGCTGACCGCGATGATGATAAATGTGGTTTAGACCAATGTTTCTGATGTTCACTTTTTTAGGGATAGTAGCCAAAATTTGTTCTCCTCTGCGCATGGTGTATGGAGAATTAAGAAGTTCATCGGAAGCTGATTGGAGTAATTTAATTGCTGATTCTTTTCTTTCTTCGAACAATTGTAAAATAGCTTCTGTGCTTTCTTTTGTTTCGCGTTTAAAAACAAAACTTCCAAAATCAAATTCAGATTCAGTAATTGCCCTGTCAATCCAAATTGGCAGTTCCGCAAT
Source organism: Parafilimonas sp. (assembly GCA_035547495.1). Taxonomy (GTDB): domain Bacteria; phylum Bacteroidota; class Bacteroidia; order Chitinophagales; family Chitinophagaceae; genus Parafilimonas. The sequence goes on from DASZUY010000241.1 coordinate 18,088, forward strand.
ATGTGTTGCAAGTCTTCCAATCGTCATTGATTTTTCATGCGGCTTCCACGATAACTTGTCTGTCGGCACGCGTTCTAAAATTTTTCTTGTGTTGTTTGATTCGTGTTTAAATTCTGCTATCAATGCTTCATTTATTGCCATATAAATTATTTTATCCTTCAGAAGTTTTATCAACAAACCATTTTACAGCAAGCTCATATCCTTTTAAACCCAAACCAAAAATACTGCCCACTGCTTTGCCTGAAACATGAGACAATTTTCTAAATTCTTCGCGGGCATGAACGTTACTGATGTGCACTTCAATCACCGGAACTTTTATAGCAGCAATTGCATCGCCCAATGCAACAGAAGTGTGCGTATAACCACCGGGATTTAAAACAATGCCATTATAATCAAAACCGATTCGTTGTAATTCATTAATCAATTCGCCTTCTACATTACTTTGATAATAATGAAATGCAACTGTGGGAAATGCAAGCTTTAGTTGTTCGAGAAAAATTTCAAACGGAACACTGCCATAAATATTTGTTTCGCGTTTGCCCAGCAAATTAAGATTAGGACCATTGATGATTGCAATCTTCATATTGCTAATGTAAGTAATGAAGATTAATTGTAGTAAGGATTCGTTTCTAATTCCTGAACGTCCTCAGTTGCATAATTTTTTATTTCATTATACAAAGTATCACGTTCAACCGGCTCGCGTTTTACTTGCTTAATTAATGCAACAAGTTGTGCAGTTGATAAAGCAGGATTTTTTTCTTCGCTTCCCGCCATTGAATAAATTTTTGTAGTGTCATCAATTGTTCCATCCAGATCATTCACACCAAACGATAAACTTAATTGCGCATTTTGCCTGCCTAGCATTGGCCAATATGCTTTCAGATGAGGAAAATTATCAAGATACAAACGTGATACTGCATAAACTTTCATGTCTTCAATCAAAGAACTTTCAGGCACATTGCTCATATCATTATCCTTATTGCGAAATTTTAAAGGAATGAATGTATTAAAGCCATGCGTTTCATCCTGCAACTGACGTAAACGTTCCATATGATCAATTCGATGTTCATATTTTTCAATATGACCAAACAACATCGTTGCGTTTGTATGCATGCCTAACTGATGTGCCGTTTTATGAATGTGTAACCAACCTTCCGCATCTACTTTATCTGCGCAAATTTGTTCGCGAATTTCAGTATGAAAAATTTCTGCGCCGCCACCGGGCATTGAATCAAGTCCTGCTTCATGCAATAAACGCATGCCATCTTCAACACTCAATTTTGCTTTGCGAAACATATAATCCAGCTCAACAGCCGTAAAACCTTTTATATGCAATTCAGGCCGATGCGCTTTTATTGAACGTAATAAATCTTCAAAAAAATAAAGATTCATTTTTGGATGAACGCCACCAACAATATGCACTTCAGTAACAGGTTTGCCATCATATTTTTGTATGATATGCATCATCTGTTCTTTGCTTAACTCCCAGCCTTCTTCACGATGCGCATATAACCTGGAATAAGAACAAAAATTACAAGAGAAGACACAAACATTAGTAGGCTCGATATGAAAATTGCGATTGAAATAAGTTTTGTTTCCATGCAATTTTTCGCGAACAAAATTTGCTAATGCCCCAACATAACCAAGTGAAGCTTCCTTAAAAAGCAGAACGCCTTCGTTAAAACTGAGGCGTTCTTCACTTAGAATTTTTTCACCAATATTTTTAAGATCATTATTTTTTTCTGTGCTAATTAACTTCCGTATACTATCTGCGTTACTCATACTGCAAAGTTAATTGCATAAGGTAAACAATCCTATGTTGTAAATGAAAGCTATTGTAAAAAATCGAAGATGCTCGCTTCCAAAATGTGCACTATTTCATATAGTCGTCTTACTGTAAAATTTGTTTGCCCGCTTTCAATTTTGCTGTATGCATTTTGAGAGATACCCAATTTACCGGCAACATAAGCTTGCGTGTAATTCATAGTTTCGCGGCGTGACCGCATTTTGCTTGTAATGTTATTAAGGTAGTTGTGAACATCAGTTATCATAAAAATGAAATTTAAAACATATACGGAATGAAAAACTATATGGGTTTAAAAAAGTTGCAGGGTTTTTATAGTAAACTTTACGAACTAAAACTGAACATTAACTGTATCGAAAGCGAACACCTTGAAATCTGGAAGATAAACTAAAACATTGCTTTTCAATGCGCTTTACAATTGGTATATCTTTAAAGTAAATAAGATACTTTTAAAAAATTAAACTATACGCATGATTAAGTTGGAACATTTGTCGAAGTGGATTAGCATCGGCGGCGCCAAAACTTTTCTTTTAAAAGATATTAGCCTAACAATAAAAGAAGGAGAATTTATTTCTATAATGGGGCCTTCCGGTTCAGGAAAATCTACGTTACTGAATATATTGGGTATGCTGGATGAATTTAATGAAGGTGAATATTATTTTATGGATGAACCTGTTCATAAACTAAAAGAAAAAACACGCTCGCAGTTATACAAACAATATATTGGTTTTGTTTTCCAGGCATATCATCTTATTGATGAACTTACGGTGTATGAAAATATTGAAACGCCGCTTATTTATAAAAACCTGAAAACATCTGAACGCAAAGCCATTGTTGCAGACATCATTGATCGCTTTAATATTGTTGGTAAAAAAGATTTGTTTCCAACACAGTTATCCGGCGGGCAACAACAACTGGTAGGTATTGCAAGAGCATTGGTTGCCAATCCCAGATTGTTATTAGCTGATGAACCTACAGGCAATCTTAATTCAAAGCAGGGAGAAGAAATTATGGAAATTTTTTCAAAGCTGAATAAAGAAGATGGAGTAACTATTGTTCAGGTTACGCACTCAGAAAAAAATGCGGCTTATGGTACGCACATTATTAATTTATTAGATGGAAGAATAGAATCTTAATATCAAAATGCAGATTATGTTTCGAAGATTTTTTTTAAGTTTTACAATTTTTTTATTTTCTGTTTTATTCGTAAATGCGCAGATGCCTGATACATCTGCAACAACATACACATTACAGCAGTGCATTCAAATTGCTTTAAAAAATAATGCTACCGTTCAGCATAGTGAAATTACTTCCGAAACGCAAAGAGCCTACTTACAACAGGCAAGAGGAAATATGTTACCAACGCTTAACGGAACTATAGATCACGGGCTAAGCCAGGGAAGAGGTATAGATCCATTCACCAATACTTATTCCAATCAAAATATAACTTTCGGCAATTATAGTTTAAACAGCAGCGTTACACTTTTTAACGAGTTTGCCATACAAAATGGTATTAAGCAAAATAAGCTCGCATACGATGCTACAAAAATGGAAATTCAGCAAAATAAAGATGCTATTGCCTTACAGGTTATTCTTGAATATTTACAAGCATTAACAAACCAGGATCTTGTTGATCTTTCAATACAACAAGAAGATGTGTCAAAAAAGCAGGTTGAACGTTTAAACATTATGAACGATGCAGGCGCTATTTCTCCAAGCCAGTTATACGATCTTAAAGGGCAGTATGCACAAAACCAGTTAAGTGTTGTAGATGCAATGAATAACCTGGAAACAGCCAAAGTTTTATTGTGCCAATTACTCAATATACCGTACAATAAAAATTTATCGCTGGTACGAATTGGGTTAACAGAAGCTGCTACGCCGAACAGCAGTACTGATTCAATTTATCAGGCGGCATTGCAAAACCTTGCTTTAATAAAAGCGAATGAATTAAGAAAACAAAGTGCTATTTATGGTGTTAAAACATACCGCTCATTAAGATTTCCATCATTATATTTAAACGGAAGCTTGAATACAAATTATTCAAGCAACGCAACAACACAGCAATATATTAACTCAACAGAAGTAACAACCGATAATTATGTAGTTATTGATGGAAGCCAGGTACCGGTTGTTGTAAAACAAGATAATTATACTTCAAATAAAATTAGTTATGGTAACCAGTTTAAAAACAATTACAATACATCAGTAAGTGTAGGTATAAGTATTCCACTTTTAAACAGGCTTCAAAATAAAACACAAATTAAAACAGCCGAGCTGCTTGAAAAGGATGCTGAGATTACATTAAATACAACTAAAACGCAACTTCAGCAAAACATTGAACAGGCATATGTGAACCTAACATCTGCACAAAGACGTTATGATGTATTAACTGAACAGGTAAATGCTTTCAAAGAATCTTTTCGCGAAGCAGAAGTAAAATTTAATGCCGGTGCTATTACTTCAGTTGATTATCTCGTTGCAAAAAATAATATGGATAATGCGAACATAAATTTAGTTATTGCGCGCTACGATTATGTTTTGCGGTCTATGATACTTGATTATTACAGCGGTAAACTTACTTTCTAAGCGCAGCATAGTATTCGAAGTTTAATTTCATCTTATATAAATGAATAATACAAAACAGGTCATCTTCTATGACCTGTTTTGTATTTATAAGCATGTCTGGAATAATGTTTGAATTTATACCTAAAAAAAGTTATGAAACATAAGCTCCTATTTCCGCTTCTATTAAGCAGCATAATTATTTTTAGCTGCAATAACAATAAGAACAATACTTCAAGCGGAACTACTCCTGCAATGGACACAACGAGTACTAATCCAACAACGAATGCATCTGACTATCATCCAGATCAAAGGCAGGAAATTCCAATAACAGATTCGTCAAATACTATTGGTACAGATACATTAAACGCTTCTGAAGCCACTCCAAATACAGGCACAAATAAATCTTACAACGATGCGAAAGCAAATAAGGATAGCAGCAAACACAAATAATTGATGAATTTTTGATACAAACAGCGATATAAAATTTACAAGATTTAGTTATAAAAAAAACTGCGAAGTTTAAGCTTCGCAGTTTCTATATTTTTATAACAAGCAACCTACTTTTTAATATTATCATTAACAATTTTTGCTAAATCAAACATTGAAACCTGGTTCTTGCCAAAGATTGGTTTCAGCTTATCATCAGCATTAATCATGCGTCTGTTCTTGCTATCCTGCAAATTATTTTTCTTAATGTAATCCCACATTTTTTTTACGATCTCTGTTCTGGGTGCAGGTTTGTTACCAATTACAGCAGCTAACTTATCACTGGGTGTAAGTGGTGCCATAAATGCTGCATTAGGTTTTCTTGCAGATTTTTTTGCTGCTTTTTTTGGAGCCGCTTTTTTTGCTGTTGCCATGATGTTTAAAATTTAAAGAGTTAATTTTTTATTTTATTTGAAATCTTTTCTCACAAAGGATTTCAGGGGGTAAGATACGTATACTGTTCTCAATAATCCAAATAGATACTTACATTTAATTCACATTTATGAGAGGGAAAATCGATTTTTTATCAAGGTTGATTAATCACATAAGTTTTTTTCTCAGCACCAACGCCTTTTAAAGTAAGCGATTTCCATTGCGGCGGCAATGCAGTTTTAATTTGAGTGATGCCATCCGGCGTAATATCCAATCCGCCAAAACCCATTAAAACGCATTGTAAAATACCACCTGCACCCGTAGCAAAATAGGGATTTGTTCCACCCTTCGTTTCAGCAATTACCCGAAACGGCGGATTAAGATTGGGCTCGTATGCATCTTTAAACCAATGATACGCTTTATTTCCATCGCCCAACCTTGAATATAACAACGCAAAAATTCCCTGTGTCATTGCAGGCGTTCCTTCGTTAGGAACACGCTTTGAATAGAACTCAAGATCCTTCCTGATCTGTGTTGTGTCGGTAATAATCTTTAACGGATATGCAAGCAGGTTTACATCTGCCTGTTTTATTCCTGTGTCTTTATACGTTGCATATTCCTGTGTAACGCCATTGCTCATTTTTAAAATCGGAATATTATCAGCAACATTTTGCCAATCGCTGTTGGCAGGCAGTCCCAGAATGTTGGCAGCGGCAATAGCAGCTTTTAAATTATCAATGGCAGCGGCATTGGTGAAAGCATTATTGTCAACATTCTCTGCCCATTCATCTGCTGCTACAACATTATTTATATCATAGTGATGAGGGCCATTCCTTTCAACACGACTCGCCCAAAAATCTGCTGTTGCTGAAAGTATCGGCCAGCCTTTTTCGCGCAGCCAACTAGTGTCTTGTGTAACGCAATAATAATTCCACGCAGCCAATGCTACATCGGCGGTTATATGATGCTCAAAAGGTCCGCTCAATGCCCACACCGGTGTTTCTTCATCGCCGCTTTCGGCACTTTCCCACGGATACATCGCACCTTTATAACCATGTGCAAATGCATTTCGTTTTGCAGCGTCCAATCTTTCATAACGATATTCAACCATACTTTTTGCAAGCGCGGGATGCATTACAAGCAGCGCAGGAAACATCCATAAATCAGCATCCCAAAAAACGTGACCATTATATCCAAGCCCACTTAAGCCCATTGGTGAAAGTGAATAGCTTGTACCTTCTCTTGTAAATGAATAAAGATGATACAACATGCTGTGCACATCCTGCTGCGATTGCGGATCACCATTAATTACAATATCACTTGACCATAAACTATCCCAAGCCTGGTTATGATATTGAATTAATTTTTCTTTGCCTTGAAGCTTTGCAAAAATCGTCATACGCTCTGCTGCATTTAAAGGATCGGGATCATGTGCAGAAGTAATAGAAGAACCTGTTATTGCATACGAATATGTTTCACCTGCTTTAATATGTTTTGAAAATTTCATCAGGTGCATGTTGTTATCCCACATTTCATGAATCACCCGTGGCTCACTGCCATGCGACTCATCGAACAAAAAACTATTCGAAGCACACATCAACAATTTTCCCGTTGGTGATTTTGCGGTTGATGTAAGCAAAGAAATAGTTGTATGCGGACGATCAATTTCATTGTAATAATTTTCTACATCACGCAAAGCATCGGGCGCCTGCATTACACTTGCCGCAGTTATATCAATATCTTTTTTTGCAGTAATGCTGATCGTCATTAAAACAGTAAAAGGCAGTTGCCTTAAAGAATAATATGTGTACTGAACAGAAGCTTTATCATCATAATCAAAACTTGTTGTAAAAGATGCATGATGCATATCTAACTGCTGATGAAAATTTGAAACGGATGAAAATGTTTCGAGTCTTCTTCCATCGATTTCCAAATACATATTGAGGAGATTAAAGCTGCGCAAAAAATTGCTTACGCGCCCACGACCATACAAATCATAAGCACCTGCAAGCACAACATCTTTCACCTGGAATGGTTGTGGTGATGAAACAATTCCAATCATTCCATTTGCTACGGTAATACCGTAATAGTTTGACGGATCTATTTTATCTGCTTTAATGATCCATGGGTCTTGTGAAAAAATGAGCAGTGAACAGTGAATGGTGAATAATAAAAGCAATAATTTTTTCATATAGCAATTAATCAATAAAATAATGTTATAAAAATAGTGCGCATTTTTAATAGTAGCATAGCAATTATTTTTGCTATACTACTGATGTTATGAAGATTAAAGTATGGCTGATAACAATCATCGCTTTATTGCTCGTTGCATGTTTGATATTTTTTCCTATAACTGTTACTTACACCGATACCATCGCTTCGAATTTTGATAACACTTACAGACACTTAAATAATCTGAACGAATGGCAAAAATGGAATCCCGGCTTAATAAAAATTTGCAGCGAAGACTGCGAGAAAAGAGATTTTAAAAACGGAAAAATAAAGGGTGTCACTTTCAATCACGCAAATGATAGCATCGTAATTACAAAACCGATACCGTTACTGTATAATGTAAACATCACAGTTCATGATAACTTTGCGTCATACAATTTACTTATTGTTCCTTCTGCAAGTACAAATAGCATAGAGGTAAAAGCGTTTGAAAAAGTAAAGCTCTTCAATTATATTTTTTCAGGAAGAAATTCTTCGAACGCGCAAAGCGCTTTAAACGGTTTAAAGCGATTCCTGGAAGATACTAAAAATGTATATGGCTTTAGGATAGAAGGAGAAAAAGTAAAAGATACTGTTTTTGCAGTGTATGACTGTGCAACAGATTCCGCTAATTTGTTCGCAACGATAAATAAAAATTTTAAACTGGTTGATAATTATATTCAGCAACATCATCTCGAAAAAAAAGGATTTTATTCTATTTCCTATTCTGCCGCACAAGACTCGCTGCATTTAATACTCGGCATTGCTGTAAATAAATTCGCAGAACCCGTTGGCGAAGTGCATTGCGTGGAAATTCCAAAAGGAAAAATGCTAACAGGTTTTTATAATGGAAGATTTTGCGACAAGCTTGCTATCTATCGTGCTTTTATACATTATGCAACCGATCACTATGAAGAGAATGTTGGCGCCTCATTTGAAAGTTATACCGATAATAAATTACCAACCTCAGATACATCAACAGTTCAATTTAAATTCTATTATCCCGTGCTTAATTAAGCCGGAAAAATACAGGTTTATTATTATTTCTTGCAACCATTAATATATCGCCGTTTGCGGTATGTAATAGCTTTAAGTCTCTTGCTTCGCCATTCACTTTTAAAAATTCCTTCGGTAAAGATTCGGGGGCGACGATGATATTTTTATCAGTAAAACAAAACGTAAGCGCCAGCGCATCGTACTTGCCCTCGTAAGGTAAAACACCAAAAAAATTTCCGCCACCAATTAAAGCACTCTTATCATTAATGTTTGTTGAAATAAAAGTTGATAACGGTGTATACTGCATCACTGCAGGTAAAGACCTGGATGTAAAGTTTGCTTTCTTATCGTTAATAAACACACTGCTTGCCAAATCATCAGCTTTAAGCACGAGGGCATTATCTAAGTACTTATCCCAGATCTCATGAAATGATTTTGAAGCGAAAGCGCTGTACTGCAAATATTCTTTCCGAATAAAAGGAAGTTGTTTTTCCAATTCGTCTTTACCTAAAAAAGTACATTCGGTATCGTTTTTTGTATAGGTTAGAAGCTGGTCGATTGTACCATTACCGTCAATGTCTTTCACATATAATTTTAAAGGTGCCATTAGTTTTGAATTTAACCCATAGTTGCCTGCAACAATATCCGGATAACCATCACCATTAATATCTGTGATATATAAATTTTGCCACAATCCTGTTGGTAAATTATTAGTTTGTTTTTTGAATTTACCATTATCGTTCATAAAAATTGTGACAGGCATCCATTCTCCGGCAACAATCAAATCCTGCCATCCGTCATTATTCAAATCAGTAAATTTTGCCGAAGTGATCATTCCAATGTTATCCAGATCAATAATCGATTTATCGGCAACAGAAAAATGTGCTTTGCCATTGTTCATTAATAAATAAGACGTTTGCGGGATGCCGTAGTTATTTGAATTAGCAAGAACGCCTATAAACAAATCGCTGTCACCATCATGATCAACGTCTGCAACAGCTACGCTTGATTTGTTATTATATATAGCTGGAAGATTATTTGTTGACTTTATAAAATTGCCATTGCCATCATTTAAATATAATCGATCTAAAAGTTGCGGCGCACGTCCATCCACCTCATTGCCTCCACTGCACACGTATAAATCCTGATCTCCATCATTATCAGCATCAAAAAAAATCGCATCTACATCTTCACAGCCGGCATCTGCCTGGAACAATGCAGAATCTTTT
>DASZUY010000242.1:0-32556 GCA_035547495.1 Parafilimonas sp.
GTTAAGTACTCACAGGGAAATAATTGTTTCGGTAACATACATTATTGTTCTTTTTTCTATTACAGTGCAAGGTTTAACAATAGGAAAGCTGGTGAAGAAATTTAAAATATCGGATCAATAAACTATTATTTTAAATTTTATCGAATGGCAAAAAATATATTAGACAACTTCTCGCTTAGCTATGAAAAAGAAAGACACGAAACGGTTGTTGAAAACATTAATAACGGTGTAGTATTTAAAGGCACCAATTTATGGATATTGATCTTTGCCATCTTAATTGCATCACTTGGATTAAATGTAAATTCCACAGCAGTAATAATCGGCGCCATGCTAATTTCTCCGATGATGGGACCAATAATGGGCATCGGTTTAGGCATCGGTATAAATGATCTTACACTTTTAAAAAAAGCATTAAGGAATTATTTTTTTGCATCCGGCACAGGGCTCGCAACTTCATTCTTTTATTTTCTTGTAACTCCGCTTAATGAAGCGCATTCAGAAATTCTTGCGCGCATTTCTCCTAATATTTATGATGTGCTGATTGCTTTTTTTGGTGGCTTTGCCGGCATCATCGCTACATCAAGCAAACTAAAAGGCAACGTTATTCCGGGTGTGGCAATTGCAACAGCATTGATGCCGCCATTGTGTACTGCAGGCTTTGGTCTTGCTACATTAAGGCTAAATTTTTTATTTGGCGCTTTGTACCTGTTTATTATTAATACAGTTTTTATAGCGCTTGCTACTTTTGTAACTGTACGATTACTTAATTTTCCCAAAAAACATCTTGCCACAGTAAATGCAGAAAAAAAGGCACGCAGAATTATTATTGTTATTGCTGTGATAACCGTGTTGCCAAGTATTTATTTCGCTTACGACATTGTTCAGCAAAATGAGTTTACGCAGAAAGCAAATAAGTTTATAGAAATGGAAGCGAACTTTACGAATGATTATCTTTTGAAGAAAACTATTGATGCAAAAGCGCAAACCATCGAGCTTATTTATGGAGGCAAAGAAATTACGGCTGATGAAATTGAAAGTCTTAAAAATAAGTTACAAAAGTACGGGCTGCCACATTCAACGCTCGATGTAAAACAAGGCTTTGCTTACTTAACAGAAAACAACAGCAACACGAACACTTCAGATAACTTAAAAGAACTTAATGTTGCGCTTCTCGAAAAAGATCAGCAAATAAATACGCTTCGGGATTCGCTAAATAAGATTTCTAAAAATGAAAAAAAGGCAACAGAAGTTTTTAATGAAATGAAAGTGCTTTATCCAACAATAATAAATGGCGTTGTTAAACCTTCCGTAAGTAAAGATTCAACACAGATAATTACAACATGGAATATATTAATTCAAACCAAAAGAGGAATAACAAGAGATGAAAGGGGTAAAATGAAAAACTGGCTAAACACAAGACTTCAGCCAGATTCTGTTAGCTTAATTTTTACGAGATAAAATTATTGCGCTAATGAAGTATAGTTTGTGCGAAGCAAGTCACGAAGTTTTTTATCAACATCCTGCAAGGTTAAATACAACGTTTTTATGCATTCATATTTTTCGCCGTTCTTTATTGCAGAAGTGTAGCTGGAAGATAAATCTTCTTTTTCTTTTTGCAGCTTGGTAATTAGCCCTTGTAAACCGGCATTGATGGTAGCAACTGTGTTCATATTATCAACATTTTAGGAAAGAAACAGGACAAAATCTATACCGATTTAATTTGTATTTTTTACATGAAGTCGGCCTTAGCTTATTTACTTTTATTCGCGAGTGAAAGAAACTTTTCATGCAATTTTAGAACCTGTGGCAGCACTGCTTCCTGCTCATTATTTATAATAATAAAATCACAAAGCTTCATTTTAATTGTTTCATCAATTTGATTGTTCATTCTTTCTAATACTTGCTCCCTCGTAAAATTATTTCTCTTCATTACCCGGCTAATGCGCAAATGTTGAGGCGCATACACACCTATAATATAGTTGAGGTTTGCGCCTGCGCCTGCCTCAAACATTAATGCTGCTTCTTTAATTACATATAGCGTGGTTTGTTTTTGCATCCAATCGCTGGCTGCTTTTATGGTAAGCGGATGAATGAGTGCATTTAGTTGCTCCAGCTTAAAAACATCTTTAAAAACGATATCAGCAATATATTTCCTGTTCAATGTTTCGGTATAAGCATCCTTACCAAAAAGATTTATAATTTTTTGCTTTACCAGAGGATCTTCGTTCATTATCTTTTGCGCAATTCCATCAGCATAAAAAACAGGTACACCCAGCGATGCAAATATTTTTGAAACGGTAGTTTTGCCACTACCAAGTCCTCCGGTTAAGCCTATTTTCAACATATAGCACAAATAAAAAATCCGAAATTTTTTTAAAATTCCGGATTTAAAATTAATTCACTGTTTAATTATTTTTTTTCTGCTTCGGTAGTTGTTTTATTTAACTGCGTAGTCCATTCCATACTAATCGCAGATTTTTCCAGTTTCATATAACTACCCGGATTTGTTTCAAGTTGAATGGTATTATCCTCATTCACTTTATTAATTGTGCCATGTATGCCGGCGATAGTAACGATCCTATCACCCTTCTGAAGATTCTCTATAAATTTCTTTTGATCTTTTGCCTTTTTAGCTTGCGGGCGAATCATAAAAAGCCAGAACACTAATATAATTGCGCCCATCATTATTAAAGAGAAGCTGGAATTTGGCTGCCCGCCTGGTGAAGCCATTAAAAAAATTGAAGCCATGTTTGTCATTGTATTTGTTTGAAAAATTTAAAATTATTTATGTGCCGCAGTAGAATCTAATACTGCAATTGTACCTGTAAAAGTTAAATACGAAGGCGAATTGTTAGAGGTGTTTGAATGTACATAAACGGATTTGTGCACTGTACCTGGATGAGCTTTATTTGTATCAAAACGCGCATCAATTTTTCCTTGCTTACCAGGTTGAATGGGTTCTTTGGTATAATCAACCAAAGTGCAACCACAACCAGGTCTTACTTCAAAAAGATATAAAGGTTTGTTGCCGGTGTTTGTGCAGAGAAACGTTACATTAACTATATCACCCATTTTTCTTGTACCAAAATCCACTATCGAATCCTGCCATTTTATTGTAGTAAATTTTGATGAATCTTTCATAACAGATGCGACCTCGCCACTGCTATTGTTTGCAGATTGATTGCAGCCAGAAATGATTAAACCAAACCCTAATATAAAATATGAAATTTTATTCATCTTTCGAAATTCGCGGCAAATGTACGTTTTCTCAATTTGCTTTTTTTGGTTTGAACTCGCTTTTATGAATTTTGTTATCTTTTACTAAATCTTTATGAATACTATCTAAAATGCCGTTTACAAAATGACCACTTTGTGCAGTGCTATATTCTTTTGCAAGATCAATATATTCGTTAATAGTAACCTTTGGTGGTATAGTAGGAAAATATAAAAATTCACAAACGCCCATTTGCATTAGTATCATGTCAAGCGCAGCTATGCGTTCGGGATCCCAATTTTTAAGCCTGCCCTTTATTAACTCGTTTACATAATCCTTTTTGTCAATTACAGTGGACAGCAAGTTTTTTGCGAATTCATCTTTTTCCTTGTCCGGCATTTGCTGCAGGTTTAGTGTGGAAGGTTTTTGCAAAAAGCCAAGCATTAACACATTTAGCATATCAGCATCATCATCCCAATTGGTAAAATTTTCTTCTATGTGAGAAATAAAACTTTCATCGGGCAACATTAAATCTGTAAAAATAAAAGATAGAATTTCTTTTTCTTTAGATGGTTCGCGCCCTTGTATATTTATATAATCCTTGTATTGAGTTGAAGTTGTTAGCTCATTATAAATTTTGCGAACAAGATTTTCCGTTTGATCGAAATTAAATTTATTATCTGCCAGCGCTTTTTTGTAAGAATCATTTTCAAGAATTTTCCAAAGCAAAGCATTGCCTGCAAGTTTTATATTAATATTTCTATCTGCAATAGTTGCCAAATGTTTCGATGCTTTTACGCTTGCATCTTTTTCTGCGTAACGCGCAACTTCAGTTAAGAAATAAATTAAGTATGTAAAAAGACGTGAAGTTTGATTGAGATTATTCTGTAAAATTTTTAGTGCGTTGTTATTTGCCTTTTGATCGTTGACTGATAACTGATATAACACCTGCATTACTTTTATTCTGATATTTCTGCGCGTAATCATTCTTTACAAGAGCTTAATTGCGCGAAGATAAGTGCAGCAGAAGAATTACAAAGCTGTACTTAAAAACAAAAAGTGAAAGTGTGAATAATGAGTAATGAATGATGAAAGTAATTGTTTAAAGTCTACACCATATTCTTACATCTTAACTTGCGCGCCGCTTCTTTTTAAAGCTTCATTGGCAAAACGCAAAAGATCAGTTGCAGGCATATAACCTGCAGTTAGCAAAACGGGTTTGCCATTTGCATCTGTAACCACAAGCGTAGGATAACCTTCAATAGAAAATTGTTGTGCCAGTTGCGGACCAACGCCTTTCTCTCCGTCGACAGAAACATTTACAAAATTGTTATTGAAAAATTTACCAATAGCAGTATCTGTAAAAGTATATTGTTTTAATAATTTGCATGGGCCGCACCAGCTTGCATAAATATCAAGAAACACAAGTTTGTTTTGCTTCCTGGCAGTTTGTAAAGCTTCGTCCCAGTTTTCTTCAATAAAAGTTATCCCTCTATTTTCAGCCTTTATATTTTCTGTTACTGCAGTTTTTGATTTTGAAGAAGCACTGCATGAAAAAATAAAAAGTAACAAAACCGGTAACAACTTTAAGAATTGCATTGAGTAAATTTTAAGCGAAGAAAATTATTTTTTAAAAAACAAATTCTTAATTAACAACCTCAGCTGCAGTTGCATCAGCCGGCACTTTAAGATTTGGGATTAAAATACGAAAAATTGTTCCAACACCATAGGTAGAAACAACAGAAATATCACCACCAAGACGAGACAATGCTTCTTTTACAATATATAATCCAATGCCCAACCCATTTACATGAGACGTGCTTCTGAAAAACATTTTAAAAATATTGTTTAAGTGTTCTTCAACGATACCAATTCCATTATCTTCTATTTCTATTGTTGCTTTGTGTTCATCAACTACAACAGAAATATTAACCATAGGATTATCAGAAGTTGGTTTCTGATATTTTACAGCATTCGAGATCAGGTTATCAATAATTATTGAAATGCGAAATACATCATTAACAAGTTTTACAGGCTGCTCAACGTTAATGTTGAATTCCACTTCAGGCTTTTGCATTTTGCATATCTCAACACTTTCCTTCAGCAATTTCACAAAATCAACTTCCGTTTTTTCATCATCGACACGAATGCTTTTATAGTACTCAATAATCTTTTGTATGAAGATATCCATTTTGTTTACGCAGGTTTCAATCATACCCAGGTAACCATTCGGATCAACTACAGAATTCTCCATCTTTGAAAGATTAAGAATTCCCATAATAGAAGCTAAAGGTGAACGCAGATCATGAGAAGTGCTATAAACAAAACGATTGAGCTCATCATTCGTTTTTTGTAACTCAGTTACTTTTCTTTTTAATTGCTGGCGCGTTGAATAAAGTTCATATGCATTTTGAATAGCAGTTGACAACTCTATTTCTTTCCACGGTTTTTTTACATAGCGAAAAATCTCGCCTTTGTTAATTGCATCAATTATTGATTCTGCATCAGTATACCCTGTTAGCAAAATACGAATGGGATGTGGAAACGCTTTTCTTACAACATGAAAAAATTCTACACCTGTAGTTTGTGGCATACGCTGGTCTGCAACAATTATGTGTATATCTTTTTCCTGGTTAAGAATGCTCATACCTTCTGCTGCGGAGGAAGCAGTAAATATTGTGTACTTGCGGCGAAAAGATGCCTGAAACGCAAGAAGGTTGTTCACTTCGTCATCAAGGTATAAAATCCGGATTTTTTTTTCTTCGGGATACATAAATTAAAGATGATCTGATATTGGATGTTTAATGGGTAAAGTTATAATAAATTCTGAACCTTTACAAGGTGCTGAAATAATATCTATGTGTCCTTCGTGCTTTTGAATGATTTTGAAAACGATAGCCATGCCAAGACCAGTGCCCTCTCCTACATCTTTCGTTGTAAAAAATGGTTCATATATGCGATGCTTTACGTCTTCAGTCATACCAATGCCTGTGTCTTTAATAGAAATCTGTATATGATCTTTATCTACGTCTTTAGTTGATATCGTAATTTTTTCTACTGCTTCTTTTTCCTGCTTTGCACTTATTGCTTGTATTCCATTGGTTATAATATTCATAAAAACCTGGTTTAATTTTCCAGGATAACATTCAATTTCGCTGTGCGCATTAAATTCTTTTTCGATAGTGATATAATAAGGAATACTGTTTTTTAGAATTACTAATGTTGAAAGAAGCCCTTCGTGAACGTCCGCTGTTTTTAATTCGGCTTCATCGAGCCTGCTAAATGTTCTCAGCCCTTGCACAATTTCTGCGGTTCGCTCTGCGCCTTCTTCAATGCCAACAATTAAACTGTCTATTTCTTTTTGCACGAAGTCAACATCAATTTCCTTTTTTAATCTTTCTATTTCAGTCAACTTCTTTTTATAATTTGATTCTTCATTTATCTTATGCAAGCCATCATATTCGTTTAAAATATCAAGCAAATCTCTAACATCTAATCTTAAAGGATTGATATTTGATTTTACAAAATTTATTGGATTATTTATTTCGTGTGCTATGCCTGCAGTTAATTGACCAAGTGATGCCATTTTTTCTGCTTCCACTAATTGTGTTTGCGCATCTTTTAAATTTTCAAGTGCAACACTGAGCTGCGTATTTGATTGTGTTAACTGGTGTGTTCGCTGTTCTACTTTTTGCTCAAGAATAATATTTTGCTCTCTTACCAATCGTTCGTTTTCTTGTGAAGCTTCCAAGGCTTTTTCCTGTAAAACCATTGTTTCTTTTTTAAGAATGTTAATGCGGTCAGCTAGTGCTATAGAAAGCAAAACCGCTTCAAGGGCAGAACCAAAATATAATATGGAGCGCGTAAAATTAGTGGTGGGTATAATACCTACATTTCTTAGGGAATATACAATTAACCCTAATAAGAAAAATGACCACGCAAACAGATAAAAATTTGCAGGTCTGTAGCCTTTTTTTAAAATAACGATTGAGGTAACGAGCAATAATACGCCCACCAAAACACTATTATAATTTAACAGTGTGTAACTAAAATAAGATTGTTTAATGCATATAAGAATGCATGAAAGAGCGTAAAAAAAAATAAGAACATTAAGTACTTTATTAAGCTTGGGTGTAAACTGAGCTGCGTTTAAAAATGATTTACCAAAAGCAACACCCGCCATTCCTGCTAAAGCAGAAGTTATGACTACTGCATAAAAATTAATTGCTGGTTGTGAAGGCCAAAAATATTTAAATGCCCAACCACCAAAAGTTATTTGGGCAAACCCCAGAAAAAATAAATAAATAATGTAAAGTAAATAGTTCTTGTCTTTGGTTGAAAAAAACAAGAAAGCATTATACAGGAAGAATGAAATTATAATTCCTAAATAGATACCAATAATAAAGTTCTGTTGAAAATAGTTTCTGCTTTCGCCCTCATTATCTGTTATTGACAAAGGCAAGTCTAACGGATGTACGCTATAGATTTTTACGTAATAGGTTTGTGTTTCAGCTGGAGCAATAGAAAAAGGGAAAATGAAATTGATATTCTCATACGGTCTGTCTGCATAAGGCAATGAATTGCCGGTATGCGTAACTAACACAAGTTTATTTGTATTGTCTAGTTTATAAAGCCAAAGATTTGAGATGTATGCATAATTAATCGTAAAAAGAAAGTTTGATCGATCAGTTGCATTTTTTAATGTAAACCTTGCCCAGATGTTATAGCGCGGGGTGGTAATTACAGGTACCGGCAGTTTACTTGTTTGAAATTTTGGACAGGTTGTAATATTTGAAACATTGTAAGCAGAAGCTGTATCAGTAAAAAATTCTATTTGTTTTCCAAGCGACTTTGACAAAAGAGATTGAGTAATATCAATTTTGTTTTGTGCACTTGCTTTAATTGAGAAAATAAAAGCAGATAATAAAAGCAAAAAAGCAGTAAGACTGATCTTTGTAAAATTCTTCATAAGCCTGGATAAATACTGGTTACCATATAAAAGGTATAATTCCTTTAACCCTTTGCTGGTAGTTTTTATACTGCTCGCCAAACATTTCTATTAATGCTTTTTCTTCAAGATTAATTCGAATATAATAAGAAATACCCATACCCATCACGGCTACTATAAAAGCTATATAGCTTCCAAAATAAACTGTTGCTCCGGTAATGGTTAACCATGCTCCTAAATAGCTTGGGTGTCTTACAATTGAATAAGGACCTTTTATAATAAGCACATGATCTTCTTTAATCTGAACCGTTGCAGTGAAAAACTTTCCTAAAACCTGTATAGACCAAAAACGTAATAGTATTCCAAATATTATTAGGATCAACCCTATAATTGATAAATAGCCTGAGGTAAGCGTTAAATTTAAATAAGCCCAATCTATAACGGCAATAATTATACTTCCAAGAGAGAAGCAAAGAATCAATAATACGGAAAACTTATCACGGCTTTTATTTTGTACGGTTTCTGAACCACTGACAGGCGGTTGCGTTAGCCAAATTGCAGCATTTGCAATCATAATAACAACATTCTGTTTGTGCAGAATTAATTGAGGGTTACCTAAGAGTGGTAAAATTTGAGATATAAGAATGGAACTGACTGCAAGAATAATTCTTTTCATTCCATTAAATTATGTAAGAAGGGTTTCGATGTTTTAATTTAAATTCATTTACATCAGCAGAGGTAATTTTAAGGTCATAATGAACATTCACACGTACGTTTTTAAAAATTGATTTTTCATCAATAACACACTGAAGATTTTTTCTGAGAAACAAAATTTTTTCTCTTTCGCGTTTATGTGCATCATACAAATTTTCAAGGTCTTCATGAATACTTGCCGTAGCAATTAAATCGAGTTTTGGATAATAAAAGGTTCCATTATTTCCAACCCGTGTTAAAATCTTACTGCCTAACCATTGATTAAAACGAACTGTGGCAGGTGCACATAATGCAAAAAATGTGCTTATGCCTAATTGTTCAGCAATAACAAAGGTGCTTCTTGATGGAAAAAAACTTCCTATACCTAAACCTGCAACTTCTTTAGAATTCCATAAGCCAGAAATTTCTGCAGCGCCATTTTGAGCAGATTGCTTAACAATGTCATGAATGGTTCTATCCATTTTTCCTATTGCATCTTCTATTGGAAGTGGATGTATTAAATCTGCGCATTGTAATCGTACACCGCCATATAATTTTTCTCCGTCAAGCGGTTCAACCACTATTACGAAAATAGAAGGATTATAAATCCAGTTGTCTACATTGGTTGATATATTTTCAAGCCCATATATAGACAATACTTTTTTATGTCCCTCTATAAATTTTAGGCAAGTATCTCTGTCGTCGGTTGCTCTAAATGCTCTAATTCTTATGTCCTTTTCGGTTAAAATATTATCCATTAAAGTAATAATAAAGATAGGCTGTAGCCGTTTAAAAACATCAAAGTTTTCAAAATAAAATTTTTCGTTAAAATTATTTTATTCACACATTTGCGTTTACCTTTATTAAGGATATCAATTAAAATTCTAAAAATCCAATAATATCTATGCCTGACAGAGCAATTAATGTGCTATATATAGATGATGAACCTCATAACCTAACCGCTTTTAAAGCAGCTTTTAGAAGAGATTATACTATTTATCTTGCAGAATCGGCAGAGGAAGGAAGGCGAATTCTTGATACACAAGACATCAATATAATTCTTAGCGATCAGCGAATGCCAGTAACAACTGGTATCGAGTTTTTTCAATCAATATTAAATACACACCCGGAGCCAATACGCATTTTAATTACAGGTTATACAGATGTAAACGCAGTTATAGATGCAATTAATCTTGGACAGGTTTATAAATATTTAACCAAACCATGGAATGAAAACGATATCCGTATTTTTATTGATAAGGCATTTGAAGTTTACAGACTTCGGCGCGAAAATGCAGAACTTACATCTAAACTTTTAGATGCAAATAAAAAGCTTGAATTTCTCGTTAGGCAAAGTCTTTTATCATAAAGGCTGACTGGCTGTCATACATTTTCTTCTGCACAGTTTCTTAATAAGTCAAAAATTTTATTATTATCATTTGGACTTATTTTTGTTCTAATTAAAATTCATTAATACAATTTAAAATTATAATGTATGGCACTTGAATTTACTGATACAAATTTTGAAACAACAGTTTTAAAAAACGATAAACTTTCTGTAATTGATTTCTGGGCTGAATGGTGTGGACCTTGCCGTGCCATAGGACCGGTTATTGAAGAACTCTCTAAAGAATATGAAGGCAAAGTAAACATTGGAAAGGTTAATGTTGACCTGAACCCATCTGTAAGTATGAACTATGGAATTACATCAATACCAGCTATTCTCTTTATTAAAGGCGGAAAAGTTGTAGACAAACAAATTGGTGCTGTTCCAAAATCAATACTCGATAAAAAGATTAAAGCTAATTTGTAATAAAAAAACTAATTAATAAAAGCCGCTTCAAATGAAGCGGCTTTTTTGTTTCATCAAATCAAACTTCATTATTAAACTAAACGCTTAAATCTTAACTTGCCGTCGTAATAAATTTCATTTCACTTACTACTCAACCAATGCAAAGATTTCAGGGTTTAATTGGAATTGTATTAATCATTGGTCTCGCATTTCTTGCATCAAACAATAGAAAAAAAATTAATTACCGGCTTGTAATTAGTGGCATTTTGCTGCAAACTGCAATTGCTTTATTAATTTTTAAAGTTGAGTTTGTAAGTAATTTTTTTCAGTGGCTTGGTAAAGGCATGCAACGCTTTGAAGCTTTTGCAAGACAAGGAGCTGCGTTTGTTTATTCAGGTATAAATGTTACGCAATCTAATGGCAGTACTGCCGATTATTTAAAAGGAGGTTTTGTTTTCGCATTTAATGTAACAGCAACCATTATTCTTGTTTGCGCAGTGGTTGCAGTTTTATATCATTTAAAAATTATGCAGCGCCTTGTTAAAGCATTAGCAGTTGCAATGAATTTTATAATGCGTGTAAGTGGTGCAGAAGCTTTAAGCAACGTAGCGAGTGCATTTGTCGGACAGGTAGAAGCACAGGTTATGATTCGCCCTTATTTGAAAGAAATGACCAAAAGTGAATTGCTTGCAAGCATGAGCGGAAGCCTTGCCTGCATCAGCGGTGGAATTTTAATTGTGTATGCAAACATGGGCGCACAGGCGGGTTTAAATTTAGCGCCAAATCTTATTACCGCAAGCATAATGTCGGCACCCGGCGCATTAGTTATATCTAAAATTGTTTATCCTGAAACTGAAGTAAGTGAAACATTAGGCGAAGTAAAATTAAAAGTTGAAAGTACCTATACAAATATTATCGATGCAATTTCACATGGCGCTGCAGATGGTTTTAAAATTGCAATGAATGTAATTGCCATGCTTATCGGCTTTATTGCAATCATTGCTTTGCTTGATTATGTTTTATTACACATTGGCCACTTGTTCAACCCAAATTTTAATCTTTCGCTGAATTATATTTTCGGAAAAATATTTTATCCCTTTGCATGGAGCATGGGTGTTCCGGCACAAGATGTAAATAATGCAGCAACATTGTTGGGACAAAAATTAACCGTTAATGAATTTGTAGCTTTTCAAAATCTCACCACCAAAACAGTTCCTGTTGTTACAGAAAAGGGATTATTGATAATAAGCATTGCCATTTGCGGGTTTGCAAATTTTAGCAGTGTTGGTATGCAAATAGGTGGTATTGGAGTAATAGCACCTGAACGAAAAAGAGACCTGGCAAAGCTTGGGCTTAAGGCTTTGTTTTGCGGCACACTTGCTTCTTATTTATCTGCAACTATTGCAGGGCTTCTAATGTAATTGATAATAACCTGAGCTTAGTTAGAAATCACTGGGACGCAAATACAAATGAACCGAACTCAGGTGGAAATGAAGTGAGGCGAATAATTAATTTCCTAAATAAAAAACTCCGTTCAATGAATGAGCGGAGTTTAAAATTAAATTATAAGTTTTTTATGATTTCCCAGATTCAACCTCGCCATCAATAGTAAGAATAACCGGCTGTGCTATGTTTGCAAATTTTACAGTAACACGCTTGGTAAACTTACCCGGAGTTGCTGCATTATAAGTAACTTTTATTGTTGCAGTTTTACCATTAAGAATCGGAGTTTTTGGATACTCAGGCGTAGTACAACCACATTCTGCAACTGCATCTTCAACTATTAAAGGTTTAGCGCCAACGTTGGTAAATGTAAAATTAGTCGTTGCAGGAACATTCTGTTTAATCTTACCAAACGAATACGTTACAGTTTTAAATTTTGCAACTTTAGAGGCGCTGTCTACCTGCGCCTGTACAGTTAAAAACAAAAATGCAGTTATGCAAGTCAATAATACTTTCATATTATTTCCCTCCGCTTGATTTTAATTGCTGAACACCGCTGTTGTTTGGTGCAGGGTTATCTGGTGTTTTATAAGTTTCGCCATGGAACTTTATAAGCTGGCTTAAACCACCTTTAAAATAAATGGTAACAACTTTATTAAATACTCCTTCCGTATAACCGTTAAAGCCGATGGTGATGTTAAAATCCTGACCAGGTGCATAAGGACCAGGTTGCCATTTAGGTGTTGTACAACCACAACCAACTTTTACATCTTCTATAGTTACCGAATCGCTTGAAATGTTTTTCATGTCAAGTTGATATTCAGCCGGTTTACCGTATGGAATTTTCCCAAAATCGTGATCCAATTCCTTGAACTGAATAACCTTTGAAATGTCGGCTGTAGTATCGGTTTGCGCCTGTGCATGTATTGAAGCTATTGCAATAAATGCCGTAAAGAATAGAGCAAATTTTTTCATTGATTTTTTTTGAGTTTTAATCGGTGTAAAAATATAGATTTATTTTGACTGCTTTTTTATTTAAGGTTTAAGAGAATGATAATTCATTTATTGTTATATACCTCATAATCTCACAAAATAGTTTTCATCCTTCGCTTTATATAAAACATCTTTCAAAGAAAAAAATTATTTTTTTAGGTGTTTTATCAGGAATTTTTCTAAAAAACTAACGGTAGTAAGTTTTTGTGTAATATTTTTGCGTTCACATCATTAATTAAAAATATGTCAGAGGTCACAATGGATATTTCACGCAGCCAACTCAGAAAAATCGGAATAAAAAACGCTAATATCAACTATCAATTATCCGCAGAAGAATTAACGCAACAATCTTTAAAAAGAAGAGAAGGCGTGCTTAATAACACAGGCGCTTTGTGCATAAATACAGGAGAATTTACAGGACGCAGTCCAAAAGATAAGTTTACAGTTAAAGATTCAGTTACAAGAAACACTGTTTTCTGGAACAATTTTAATATACCGATTGATGAGAAATATTTTATTCAGTTAAAAGGAAAACTTACCAGATTTTTAAACAGGCAAAATGAAATTTGGATTCGCGATTGTTATGCCTGCGCAGATGAAAAGTATCGCCTGAATATTCGTGCAATTACAGAAGCGCCGGCAAGCAACCTTTTTGCATTAAACATGTTTCTGAGACCGCACGAAGATGAGCTTGAAAATTTTACTCCCGACTGGCATATTATACAAGCGCCATCATTTAAAGCAAATCCAAAAAAAGATGGAACACGCCAACAAAATTTTGCCGTTGTTTCATTCACACAAAAAATAATTCTTATTGGCGGCACAGCATATACAGGCGAAATAAAAAAAGGTATTTTCAGTATTCTGAATTATGTGCTTCCGCACGATAAAAAGGTTTTGAGTATGCACTGCAGCGCCAATATTGGCTGCGACGGAGATGTGGCAGTGTTTTTTGGATTGAGCGGAACAGGCAAAACAACTTTGAGCGCTGACCCCGAAAGAAAATTGATTGGTGATGATGAACATGGGTGGACGAACAAAGGCGTTTTTAATTTCGAAGGTGGATGTTATGCAAAATGTATTGATTTGAATGAAGAAAAAGAACCTGAAATTTATCACGCAATCCGGCCGGGCGCTTTGGTTGAAAACGTAACTTTTTTTGAAGGCACAAATGAAATAGATTTTTCAAGTAAAAAGATTACAGAAAATACAAGAGTAAGTTACCCGTTAGATTTTATTTCGAATGCTGCACAGCCGAGTTTAGGTGGTCATCCAAAAAATATTTTCTTTCTTACTTGTGATGCTTATGGCGTATTACCGCCAATAAGTAAGCTTACACCTGGGCAGGCAATGTACCAGTTTTTAAGTGGATACACAGCTAAAGTTGCCGGAACTGAAACAGGTGTTACAGAACCAAAAGTTACGTTCAGCACTTGCTTTGGCGCGCCTTTTTTGCCACTGCATCCTGTAACATATGCAGAAATGCTTGGCAAAAAAATGAAAGAGCACAATGTAAATGTATGGATGGTTAACACCGGCTGGATTGGTGGTGCTTATGGTGTTGGCAATCGCATTCAGCTTAAATATACACGTGCCATGATTCGTGCGGCACTTAAAGGAGAATTAAATAAAGTGGAATATCAGCAGCATCCTATATTTAATATGATGATGCCTTGTTCATGCCCGGGTGTACCGAAAGAAATTTTAAA
The DNA here is from genome assembly GCA_035547495.1 of Parafilimonas sp. Classification (GTDB taxonomy): domain Bacteria; phylum Bacteroidota; class Bacteroidia; order Chitinophagales; family Chitinophagaceae; genus Parafilimonas. The sequence goes on from DASZUY010000242.1 coordinate 14,793, forward strand.
TCCGAAAAATACTTGGGCAAACAAAAATGCTTACGATGAACAGGCAAAAATGCTTGCCGGTTTATTTATAGATAATTTTAAAGAATACGAAGCAAGTGTAAACAAAGAAATATTAAGTGCAGCGCCTGGTATTGATTAACTTAATAAACATGCTGTTTATATTATAACAAAAACTCCACTTGAAAGTGGAGTTTTTATTTGGTGAGACTTCTTTTATGTTAAGCTTCCAGAATAATGTTACTCTTTGTTTTTCCTTCCATTAATTCAACGCTGCGATTGATAAAGTTTGTAAGCTCCTCTCCTTTTAATAAACCTTGTGAGAGCAATGCAAGATCAGCAAGATTGCGCACTTGTTTGCCGCGTTTATCTTCGTTATCTTCTTTTAATAACTGTTGAAAAATAGGATGATTACCATTGACAGTTAATGTTACTTCATCCGGCATTTGTGCATAAAAAGCAGTCATACCACCGCCAACATTTGCCATGTCCTTCATACGACGCATAAACTCCGGTCTCGTTGCAACAACAGGCGCAACATCTGCACTTAAACCTTTTACATCAACGGTTATATGTGTTTCGCCAATTTGCAAACCAAACCATTCTTTCAATTTTGCCTCTTCATCTTTATTTAAAACGCTTTCATTTTTTTCTTGTGTGTCGATGAGGTTTTCAACAATATCAGCATCCACTCTTTTAAAAGTTACATTCTCCCATTTCATTTCCATTGTGTTGATAAAAGCTGCATCTACCAACGTTTCCATCTTCACCACTTTATAACCTTTATTTGTTGCTGCTTTTATATAACTATCTTGTTGAACAGGATCGGTTGTATAAAGAATTACAAGTTTGCCATCTTTATTTTTTTGCAATGATTCAGTTTCTGTTCTGTATTCATCAAGCGTAAAAAATTTCTTTGCTGATGCATTCTCCATCACAAAAAACTTATTCGCCTTTTCAAGAAATTTATCATCAGTCATCATTCCATACTTCACAAACAGACCAAGGCTCTCCCACTTTTCTTCAAACTCATTTCTTTCTTTATTAAAAATCTCTTCGAGCTTATCTGCAACTTTTTTTGTGATGTAACCATTTATCTTTTTCACGTTAGGATCGCCCTGTAAATAACTTCGGCTAACGTTCAAAGGAATATCAGGACTATCAATCACACCATGCAACAACATTAAAAACTCCGGAACAATATCTTTTACTTCATCTGTTACAAAAACCTGGTTGCTGTACAATTGAATTTTGTCTTTCTGAATTTCGTAGCTCTGCTTAATTTTTGGGAAATATAAAATACCCGTTAAGTTAAAAGGATAATCAACATTCAGATGAATCCAAAACAACGGCAGCTCGCCAAACGGATATAATTCCTTATAAAAATTCTGGTAATCCTGTGCAGTTAATTCAGAAGGTTTTTTAGTCCAAAGCGGATTTGTATTATTTATCTGTTTGTCTTCAAAATAAATTGGCACCGGTAAAAAGCGGCAGAATTTATCGAGAATATTTTTTATGCGTGATGGTTCAAGAAACTCTTTACTTTCTTCATTAATATGTAAAACAATCTTTGTTCCGCGTTGATCATAATCAACCTGGTATAATTCATATTCCGGGCTGCCATCACAACTCCAGTAAACACCGCTTTCATCTTTATAGCTCTTTGTAAAAATTTCAACTTTATCACTCACCATAAATGCGCTGTAAAAACCTAACCCAAAGTGCCCGATGATGTTTGCATCTTTATACTTCTGCAAAAAATCTTCAGCACTACTAAACGCAACCTGGTTAATATATTTATCTACTTCTTCCTGCGTCATTCCAATACCACGATCAATAATGCTTAATGTTTTTTCTTTTGCGTCAAGAACAATGTCAATTCTTAAATCACCTAACTCACCTTTTGCTTCTCCGATAGAAGAAAGTGTTTTCATTTTTTGCGAAGCATCAACCGCATTACTTATAAGCTCGCGCAGAAAAATATCATGGTCGCTGTAAAGAAATTTTTTAATGATGGGGAAAATGTTCTCTGTGTGAACTCGTATCTGTCCTTTTTGCATAATTTATTTTAATTAAGATGTAAAGAAGTTGCCTTGCATTTCAACAAACAAAATACCAATTAAATATTAAATGACAGGTTGGCAAATATCTTTTAATTTGCACGCACAAAACAACTGGAATGTCTTTAAACATGCTACTTATTTACGCAGGAGCTGCAGCAATTGCATTATTATTTTTGTATAGCACAAGAAATTTTTGGATCTCTTTAATTGCCGGCTTTATTTCATTTTGCGTTTTTTATTTTTCTTATGCAACAGACGATCTAAGTTGGAATATAATTTTCCTGTTAGGCTTATTAAAACAATCTGCCATTTTTTATTTTATTCCTTTTGTACCTGCATTCTTGTTTTATAAAATTTTCCCTTTTAATAAAGCGTTAGAGCAGGCAAATAAAAAGGCAGCGTAAAAACGCCGCCTGTTAACACGCATACTTAAAAAATCAAATTTGTATATTGAGTTTATCGCTTTGTTTTCCTTTGCCAAGTATCTTGCCATCAGAAAAATTCAATTCACTTCCCTTTGTGTTATAATTAAGCTCGTATAAAACTTCCACTTTTTCCTTTTTGTCATTCACATTTGGAATAGTTATCGTTTGAACCAGAGGTTTATCTGACGCAGGAAAATCTTTCAATTGCATTGGTGCAAATTCATGTTGCCATGCTGTATCTATTTTTTTACCATTGATCTTTACAATGCTTACACGCAGCGTTGCATATGTATCTGCATATACCGGCGCAACGTAGCTTGCAGTTTTATAGATTTCTACATTAATGTTTTTTGTAACCGGCTTTTCAGAATGTTTGACACCGAAAAAACTACTTGATACCACTAACATTGCAGCGGCTGTAACGGTGATGATTAATTTTGTTTTCATATAAAATGTTTTGATGTTTTATGTTTATGCCAGAATATTTTCAAAGCAGATACCAGCAGGCTTTCCATGCGCCGAACGGTGGCTATTGGATTATGAATGGCAAAAAGAAATGATGAATGAAATGTGAAAGAATTGTGAGTGTATGATTTTGAAACAAAATCGTACAGTAGCGAACAGTTTATGCGAAAAATGACTGATCAAGCACTGATTACAATATAAGCAACCCCCTAGCCATACGTTACAACGAAAATTTTAAAGGCTCATTTAAGCCAATCCATTAGAAGATATTACCGCTAATCATTTTGTTTACGAACAACAAATTGTTCTTTTTAATTTATGGACAAAACAATTCATGCAAACCACTAACGATTTTTTTATAATGAAAAGTTTTCCCGATTTCAACAAACCGGGTTTTAATATTGCTGAGTACAATCAAACATTCGAAGAGAAAAATGTAATTATACATGCTTCTGCAAAAAATGTTTCTTATGCCGAACATTGGGGGCCACTTTCTATTAAATGTGTTGTGAAGGGCGCGGAACATTACCAGTGCAACAACAGGTTTTACACTGTTGATAAAGATTGCTACTTAATTTTTAATAACGGACAACATTATTCAAGTTATATTTTTAGCAATACGGAAACGGAATCATTTACAATAAATTTTTCAGGCGATTTTCAACAAGATGTTTTAAATGGACTTCAAAATACTTTAGATGTTTGCAACGATAAAATAAGTTTTGAGTTTATTGAAAAATTGTACGTGCATGATGACATCACAATTTTGTTATTAAAAAAACTTCATTCTGCTTCTCTTTCAGCTAAACCGGATATGCATTTTATCAAAGAGATTTATTACAGCTTATTAGAAAGCCTATTACTGCAACAAGCATCGCTTAAAAATGAAATAAAAGAAATTAAAGCAATAAAATTTTCTACCCAGGTTGAATTATATAAACGTCTTAATTATGCAAAAGATCTTATTCATTCATGTTATATGAAAGAAATAAGCTTGAATGATCTTGCATCTGTAGCCTGCATGAACGATGCTTATTTCTTACGTGAGTTTAAAAAATATTTTGGTTTAAGTCCGCATCAATACATAATACAACAGAGATTAAAAACCGCGAAACAACTATTGCAAACAACAACGCTTAGTATTACCGAAATATGTTTTGAAGTTGGCTATAGTGATGTTACTTCATTCAGTAAATTATTTAAAAAGCATTTCGCGCTCACACCGGCAGATTACAGGTTGAGTAAATAAATAAGTCAATTTTCGCCTATACATTCAACTTCATTCCCATTATAATTGATAATAAAACAAACCTGCTATGTATAAAATCAAGATCATTTTTATTGTGTTTATTTTATTTTGTTTGAAGGTGAATAGTCAGACTTTAGCTAATGCTTCTCTCCAGGCTGCAGACTCATTTTATTTTGCAAGTGATTGGAGCAATGCTGAAAAGTTGTATAAACAATTATTGAAAGATACTTCAACCAACAGCGTAGAGTGGCAGCGATTAGCTTTTTCTGATTACAACCTCGGCGAAACCGATGATGCACTTAAATATTTTCAAAAATCAGAAGCCACTAATCCGCCAACAGCAATGCTGCCTTATTTATATTCAAGAATGGCAAAGGCTTACGGCGTAAAAAATGATAAAGAAAAAGCGCTTGCCTATTTAGATAAAGCTGTCAATGCAGGTTATTTTAACTTAAAGGAATTAGATACGGCAAAAGAATTTTCATCATTGCAAAATGATGCAAAATTTAAAGAGCTAAGAACGAAAACATACAACATCTTGTACCCATGTTATACCGATACACATGCAAGAGAGTTTGATTTTTGGGCAGGTGAATGGGATGTGTATGCAACAGGCACTACAACACTTGTTGGCCATAGTGTAGTACAAATTATTTCAGGTGGTTGTGCACTGCTTGAGAATTGGGAGAGCGCAAACAGCAGTGGTAAGAGTATAAATTTTATTGATCCAACTACGAATAAGTGGAAGCAAAGTTGGTCAGGCTCATACGCAAACGGCAACCAGGAATTTGTAAATGGTGAATATAAAGACAATGCAATGCGTTTTGACTTTGAAACAAAAGATGCACAGGGAAATAAAATTATTGGCAGATTTATTTTTTATAACCAGGGGCCAAACCAGGTTAGACAATTCAACGAAACATCAAATGATGGTGGCAAGACATGGAACACCAGTTATGATTTTACTTATATAAGAAGGAAATAACGTTGTTGAAGCACAAAGCGCGAACAAATTATTCAGCTGCTAATTGTAAAATTGTTTCGAAAATTTCTTCTGCATTAGGTTTGCTGAAATAATCGCCGTCACTGCCGTATGCGGGTCGATGGTCTTTACCTGTAATTGTTCTGGGTGCAGCATCTAACCATTTATAACCTTGTTGTTCTTCCATCACTTTGTTATACATGAATGCGGCAGCGCCCCCGGGCACATCTTCATCAACAAAAACAATACGACTTGTTTTTTTAAGAGATTCTAAAATTTTATGATGAACATCAAAAGGTAATAATGTTTGCACATCTATCACTTCACAACTTATTCCTTCATGTTCAAGCCGCGTAACTGCATCCATAATCATGCGTAATACAGAACCATAAGAAACAATTGTTACATCATCACCATACTTAATTATTTCAGGCACTCCCATCGGCACCGTAAACTCAGTAATATTTAATGGCATTTTTTCTTTTAAACGATAACCGTTCAAACATTCAATTACAATTGCAGGATCGTTACTTTTTAATAACGTGTTGTACATGCCGGCAGCAATAACCATATTGCGCGGCACACAAACATACATGCCACGAAGTGCGTTAACGATCATTCCCATTGGTGAGCCGCTGTGCCAGATTCCTTCCAATCTGTGCCCGCGTGTACGCACAATAAGCGGGCAATATTGCAAACCATTTGTTCTGAATTGCAATGTAGCCGCATCATCCGTTAATGGTTCTAAACCATAAACAAGATAATCGAGATATTGAATTTCTGCGATTGGTTTTAAACCGCGCATGGCAAGACCAATGCCCTGTCCCATGATAGTCGCCTCGCGTATTCCTGTATCAAATATTCTATTTACACCATGCTTCGCCTGAAGATTTGCGAATGCCTGGTTTACATCGCCAATCATTCCAACATCTTCACCAAAAGCAACCAGTCGTGCATCTTCTTCGAACTTTTTGTCGAAGTATTTATTTAAAATCTCATACCCGTTATAAACAGGCGCACTATCGTGGTAAGTAGGTTTTATTTCCTGAATATTTATAGCACTCTTTGCACCATTGCTGTAAAGATTATTATTGTATACTGATTGATTTTCGCTTTTCAATTCAGCATAATATTGTGCAAGCTGTTCGCTGCCGGAAAAAGTTTTTGTTGCCTGCACAGCAATCGACAAAGCCTTCATAATATCTCTGCGCAAGGGCTCTTGTTCTGCCTGCAAACTTTTTGTTATTGATTGAAGCGTGTTATATGCGTCTAAATCGTTTGCTTCAACAGCATTAATTAATTCGAGCGCTTTTGACGCCTGCTGTTTTATCGGATCATGATATTCTTTCCATGCCTGGTTACGGCTTTGTAAAATTTTTTGCTTCGCCGTATGTTCAAGTTCTGTTAGTTCATTATGCGTTGCAATTTCATTTTCAATAATCCATTCACGCATTTTTTTTACGCAATCCCAATCACGCTCCCACTGCAAACGCTCAGGCGATTTATATCTTTCATGACTGCCCGAAGTTGAATGGCCTTGCGGTTGCGTTAATTCTTCAACATGAAAAACAGCAGGCACATGTGTCGTTCTGATTTTCTGAATAGCACTTTCAAATATTTCGCACATGCCGGCATAATCCCAACCTTTCACATTATAAATATCAATGCCATTTGTGTCAGGTTTTTTTTGAAAACCTTTTAATGCAAGCGAGATTGAGCCTTTTGTTGTTTGTAATTCTCTTGAAACAGAAATACCATAACCATCATCCCAAACAAAAACAGCTAACGGAATTTGTAAAACGCCGGCAGCATTTATTGTTTCCCAAAACTGCCCTTCAGAAGTTGCGGCATCACCAATCGTGCATATACAAATTTCATTTCCATTATTAGAAAGATGTGTGAGCGGTTTTAATACTTCGCTGTTGCGAAATAATTTCGAAGCGAATGCAAGCCCAATGCTTCGCGGCATTTGCGATGCAGTTGGGGCCATATCTGCTGCTACATTTTTTTGTTTAGTGAGATCTTTCCATTCACCATTTTCATCAACATTTGCAGTTGCGAAATGACTAACCATTTGCCTGCCCGAACTGAAAGGATCATGTGAAGGATCAGGATCTGCATACAATTGCGCAAAAAATTGTTGTGCATTTGCAACACCGGATGCAAACATTAAAGTTTGATCGCGATAATAACCAGACCGAAAATCGCCAGGCTGGAAAAACTTTGCAAGTGCTACCTGCGCAACTTCTTTTCCATCTCCAAAAATTCCAAATTTTGCTTTACCGGTAAGCACTTCTTTCCTGCCAATTAAACTGGCTTCGCGACTTTCCATTACTAAACGATAATCGTTCAGCACTTCATTTCGAAAGTCTTCATACGAAAGCATTTCGTTTGTTGTATCAGAAGTAGCAAGGCTGTTCATGCGACAAATGTAAGTATTAGCGCCAAACTGCTTTATGCAATTATGCACGGATTATTTTTTCCCTTTTTGCGGTGCGGATAAACTGTCTTTGGGCTGCCGTTGTTTTGGCGGCTCGAAATAAATATCATCTGTTCCGCCAAAAAATTTATCGAAGTCTTTTGTATAAGAAATGCTCACGCCTTGCTTTGTAACACGACCAATTGCTCCTGCACCTGAACCTGCAGTGGTTGCTAAACTGCTATGATTAAAAATAACAGCTCTTAATTTCTTATCTTTTGAAAGAATTATTTGTACTGATATATCAGGCAACCATTGAAAATTGTTTGATGTAGCAGCTGCTGCACCACTTACACCAAAATCAAGATCGCCGCCAAATGTTACTATCACTTTATTATTAAGCAAGCTCTTGTTCAATTTTAAATCAACGGCAGTTCTATCTAATGTACTGCCTGATGTAGTTCCATTTAAACTATAACTGCTGTATGTTTTTGCGCCGACATCAAATTGCAAACTCTTATCACCCGTTAATTTATACAACAGGTCTGAAACTGCAGCATTTAAAACACTTGCAACTTTTTGTGAAATAGTATTGATACCCGCTGCCTGTACAAATGTTGAATTGCCCGCAATTTCTCCGTAAGGTGAAAATGCATCAAACACAATTAACCATGTAACCTGTTTCAGCATTTCATTTTGATCCGATTCAATTTTCGCCATCAAACGATTAAAATATTCGTCGTTGTGAATGGGAGTGCCTTGCGGAAAATCAATGTGAAAACGAATGTCCGGATGACTTAGTTTACCACTCAAATCAGCAATTACATATACATCGCCGCGATAGCCGGTTGCGGCGCCTGTTGGATCTGTAAATGGTGTTGAACTTATAAGATCACTTAACGAAACATTTTTAGCAATGTATTGCGCAGCAATTTTGATTGTCGCATCAAAAGGATCGCCATTCCACTCTATATAACTATTTTGACCGGGCAATAATTCAAATGGCTTTTTTACGAGTGATTGAAAATTGAAATTATAATTTCCCTGTTCAATGTTGTATCGCCCGTTCATGGTTACATCACCCAATGCAGGAATTTTTATGAGCAATCTTCCATTGCCTGTCGCCTGAATTATATCACCGGTTAACTCATCAAGAATTACTGAAACAATTGCTTTGTTGTTTGCAGTAAGATCAAGGTTAATATTTAAATTGGTTGTATTTGCAATGGTATCGGTTTGCGGTTGTGTGCCATATTGTTTAAAGAAAATATAATCCGCATCCGCGCTTTTTTTACTCGCATCTGTTGGAATATAAATGTGTGAAGTTTCAACTGCTTCACCTGTAACATTCATCTGTAAATTTTCCTGCGGACCTTTTAAACTCAACGTTGCTTTACCAATAACATCGCCATAAAAGTGATCATTGTCTTTTGCTTTTGTATCAAACAACAATAATTTGTTTGTGGACATATCAATATCATAACGGTTATTTTTAAAAGCCGTTTCATACATCATACCTTTTACATTGCCTGTATTTCCAAATTTATCTACCACATTAAAGCTGCCGAAGTTTATTCCATCTTCCGTTAAAACAAAATCAGCCGACGGAATGGTGTAACGCACTTTTGTATACTTCACGGTTAATGCGCCACTATCAAGATGCGCTTGGCCCGTTAAGTGCATATTTTTTAAATCGCCATGAATAGCAAGTGTACCTGTTGCAAGACCTGTGATATCATCGAACAAGGTTCCAAGAAATGTATTTAAAATTCCAACCTTGGCATGATCGAGTGTTATTTCAGTTTGCAGAGGATTATGAGTTGAATCTTTTGTGTTGTAACTGCCATTTATGTTAGCAATAAAATTTAAATCATTTGCATTTATGTTATACAAAATTTTTCCGTCTGCGGAATTATATTTTGCGCCCACATCAACCAAACCAATCGAATCATTATTCAAACGAAATTGTTTTAAATGCAGATCTGCGTCTGCATGAAATTGTGAGTAGATGTCGCGCAAATAAATATTGCCATTTACAATTCCTTCCATCAAAGGTTTTTGAACCACCAACGGAATTATATCACCAAAATCAACATCTTTTAATCTTACAGCAAGCGTGTTTGATGTGCTGCTGGTATCATTTACACTTTCAATTGAAATTTCCTGGAAGCCTTGCGTAAACTTCATGTTCTTTGCCGATGCTGAATGTTTTGCAATTACAACTTCGCCCTGGTTTTCAAGATTCCATTTCTTATCATTCAATACAAAGCTTGACGGATGAAAATTAATTTTTAAACCTTCTTTCATTGTTTGCACATCTGCATCTAATTCTGCATCGTTTAGCGTTGCATTTGCACGCGTTGATATTTTTACATTTGAAAGATCATTGGCAGAATGAATAAGAATTTTTGTATTCGGGAAATACATACTGTCACTCACATATATTTTCCCGATATCTCCTTCAAGCACTAAACTATCGTTATCTCCAATGCCGGTAAATTTTGCATCTGCAACGGAATCGCGTTTATATTTTCCTGAAGGAATATTTATATTAAGATTGAATTTATCGGCGTTAAGTGTACTTATTTTTCCTGAAAGAAAAGCGTTGTTAAAACCGGATAAATTTGAGTCGATCAGTTTTGCATAACGATCAAAATCGCCGGTAGAAATACTTGCAACAAAATTTTGATTGCTTAATTCAGTTTTTGGCGGGTTGATATACGAAGGATAATAATGATGAAGGAATGACTGGAAGCTTTGCGGCAATTGCAAAATTTTATATTGCCCTTCAACAGACACAACAAACTCATTACTCTGAAGCATTAATTTTTTCTGATTTAATGAATCGAGTGATGCACTTAAGGTGAGTGAATCAAAATCGAGCCGCTGATTATTGTGTATTACACTGGCGTTAAGAATTTTTGCATAACCGAGAAAATCATCAATGTTATGACCACGAAAATCAAGGTCAAACAAACCTGTTATTGCAACACTATCTTTTGAGAGTTTAAGTGATTTCAAATTGGCGGTAACCAAATCACCTAACACATTAAATGAAGGCACATCGCCGCTTAAATCAACAACTATATTACTTGTAAAAATGAAGTTGGGATCTTCTGATTTAAAATCACCCTTAAAGTTTTTATGTTTGATTTCGCCGTTAAATGCAAGATTGGAGTAAGTGTAATCTTTATACGTTAAAGAATTAAATGTTCCATTAAGTCGTGTTGAAATTTTACCGAGTTGAAAACTGCTGCCTTCAACATCGCCTTTAAAACTTACATTACCCAAATTCGGCACCGATAAAAATTTGCCTAAGTTAAATTGCTGTGTTTCTACGCTGCCTTTATAGGAAGGTTGTGCTTTGGTAGGAAAAGAAAGAATAAGATCTGTGTACATTCCGCCGAGCGAACTTGAGAGAGCTCCTTTTGCATTTACACTATGAATTGTGCCCGTAAAATCTCCAACAAAGTGCACATTACCTAACGCAGCAAGATCAGGCGATTTTATTGTTGAAATAGAAGGAACAAGCCCGGCAATTTCGCGGCTGTTGGTTTGAATGTTTGCTTTATTTAAAGTAATAATTGTTTTATCTGTTTGAGGCAAACCTTTTACATTAAGGTCGCCGGAAACAAACGTATTGTTGCTGTTGCGCAGGAAAAGATCTTTTACATTAAAATCAGAAACAGTACCCGAAAATTTTCCATTCACCAAAAATTTCTCATTCCATGTCTTCAATCCCGGCGCGAAATAAGCCACGTCGTTTGTAAACACAATGCTGTTTCTAAAAACAGCTTTAATAGTAACATTTGTAATAAAACTTTGCATGTCAGTATTCAAATCTTTATACTGCATTGCATAGTAATTATTCAGTGAGCTGTTATTTGTTTGAAGTTGCAGTTTCGCAAACTCCATTATGTGAGGCGTAAGCCTAAATGCAGTTCTAATCTTTTTTATTTTAACACCACTTCTTTCAACTGCACTTAAATTAATATTTGCCTTTATCGTGTCTTTTGTAAAATTAAAATTGGTTATATCACCATTTATTTTTGAGACCTCAATATGCTTTCCATCAAAAACATTTTTGCGCGGCACTTCGCCTTTTGTACCAACACCAAAATTGCAGTTGGTTAATTTTAAAGATGTAATTTTTATTAAAAGATTTGATGGATTAAGATATAAGCCCGAATCTTTTTGCGATTTTGTAATCACCGGATTTTTGCCGTCAAACTTTTCGATTATGTAAGATGTTTTGTCAATATCAATTGAGTTGATAAGTATAAGATTTTTCGTGATATCGATATTATCTGCATCCAGTAAAAAGCTGCCGGTTTTTAAAACAGTATGTTGTCCGTTCCATCCATCGTATTTATTATACACAACATTTTTCAGATCTATCTTTTGTATTTTAAGAACAATATTCTTGCTGTGCTTTTTTGATTTGGGTTTAGAAAAATGATCGATTAAAAATTGATAGTTCCAAGCAGAATCTGTGCGTTGCTGATTTATTACGGCATCATCAAGCCCGATATATTTCAGTTCGATATTATTCTTTAGAAAGAACCAATCTGTAATGCGAAGTTTTAGTGAACCTGCCTTTAATAATGTGTCTTTATGCTGATCGAGAATAAGCGTGTTATTCAAATCCATTTTATCAAACAAAGACAAATCAACACTACCAATTTTTACCGTTGTATTAAGGTCTTTAGAAAGTTTCGTTGCAACTTTTCCAGCAATATAATTTTGTACAGGGCTTGTTTGAATGAGCAGCCAAACCAAAAGTATTAACGCCAACACACCAACAAAAAAGCGCAGAAAAATTTTCGGCCAAACAATAAGAAAAATTATTAAAGCCCAAAAAATAAAAGCAATTATTGCATTGGGCCACGCTAAGAAACCGGCACCTGCAGCTAAAAGACAACCAAGAACTATTTTCAGGATTTTACTCTGCAAACGAAATTATTATGTGGGTAAAGATAGACTGAAGATATTAATTTAATCGTTGTTTCGATTTTATAAAGTTGTTATAAAGTATGCAAAAATCAATCCCTGATTTTTTTTAAAACTTATAACCTGAAAAATATTTTCTTTTTATAAAGAAAATAACAAAGCCCCCATTCAAGTGCAAAAATGCAGAGTGAAGAAATGATGGCTTTGGGAAGGTCGGGCATATTTATTATTTGCATTAAACCGCTGCTAATAGCAACTACATAATCGCTGAACCAACGATGTCCTACTATTTCGAAAAACAAATAAATAAACAGAGAGTTCATTCCAACAACAATAAAAAATTGCAAATACTTTTTATGATTGCGCATATCAATCCACCAATAACAAAACGATAAACCTAATAAGCACCAGCCCAAAGACGCAATGGTAAAAGATGAAGTTGCTATGCGTTTGATAATTGGAGTAATGTGTGTAATATTTAAAGAATAGCCAACTATCAAACAAACAAAACCCCAAATTAAAAGTGGTTTGATCTTGCTTCTTTTATTACTTAAAAATAATTTTCCTGTAAGCACGCCTGCTATTGTATGCACGGCGGTTGGAATACAGTTAATAGCAACCCAACCATCTTTATTTATTTTGTTCATTAAAATAAGATCAATGTAATTTCCAAAGTTGTGCTGATCAGTGAACGGCTGATTAAAGTTTGGAACATTTGTAAAGCGATATAATACTTCCGTTAACAATAAAAGAAACACGCAAAAAATTATTTGAGCTGTTGCGCTCCATTCATAAATTAAGAAAGCAACCAACGTGGTAAAAGATAATTGTGTAAGTACATCCCACAACTCAAAAGATAAATGACCTGGTCTTACTGCATAGTCTAATACACCCCAGAAAAATAACCAGCCACATCTTTTTAAAACTTTTTTAAAAGATTGATTCCATGTAAAGCCATTTTGTTTTTGTTTGCGGAGAGAATATGCCATCGACACACCGGCCATAAACATAAATCCCGGTTGAATTAAATCCCAGAAATGCAAACCGTTCCATGGATGATGAAAGAATTGTTGCATAAAATTGCGAAACACGCCTGTCGATGCATCTGAAAGATGTTCGTATAAACCGGTGCTTTCTAAAGCAAGCAGCACCATAATAAATCCGCGCATAAAATCGAGCGAGAGTAGCCGTTGCGAAAGATGCGGACGAAAAACAACAGGTTCCATAAGCAGTAATTAACTGCTACAAGATAATTTTTTTGTTGAATTATTTTGAGGTCATTTATGCATCTTGCTTAAAACGCCGGCGAAAGTTGCTTTAAGAGCAGATTCTTCTGGTGTTAGATCAGCTGAAGGCAAAGGAGTTTGTTCGTAAGAATCGTTATGAATATTGTAGAAGAGATAAGTTGTATCATACAATTTATAGGTAGTATTCCAGACCCATCTTCTTATCGGGTGCCTGCCTTCCCCCTGTTCATTTTGATCGTAATGGCAAAACATCCACTGTCTTAAATTGGTCGGTCTGCCAACGAGTGAAGGATAAAAACTTACGCCGTCTAATGGACCGTATGTAGTGGGCAACGATATATGAGCCATATCAGCAAATGTTGGCAAGAAGTCAGTAAAATCAACAAGCTGATCATTAACTACGCCCGGGGTAATAGCGCCAGGTCCCCAAACAATCATCGGCACATGCGTTCCTGTATAATAGGTTTTAGATTTCCCTCCTTTTATTCTTTGATTCTCCCATTGCGAATAAATTCTTCCATCTGTTCCATTATCACCAACAAAAATCACAATAGTATGATCGCCGATACCAAGCGAATCAACTTTATCCATAACCTCGCCCACCTTTTTATCGAGATACTTTACCATCGAAGGAAAGAATCTATCATCTGCATTATTCCTTGATGGATCCCAGGAAGCAAATTCAGGATCATCGGGCGTAGGGCAAAAAGGATAATGACATAAACATATCGGAAAATAAACAAAAAATGGACGGGCTTTATTACTGTCTATAAAGTTCAGCACCTTGTTTGTAAATATATCATCACCATATTTATTAGTGAGATATTGCCTTGGGATAATGTTACCGTTTTCGTACACACTCGGATCTTTATAACGGGAACCTTTTCCAATCCCACTATTAAAAGGATCATACAACGCATAATCATCAAAACCAAAAATGCGCATAGCAGTATCACCACCTGCAAGTTGCCATTTGCCGGAAGCCAATGTTCTGTATCCCGCTTTTTTAAGCATATTGGCAAATGTTCTGTTAGAAGTATCTAAAACGCCCCATTCACCATAATTTCTAAAATTATATTTACCTGTTAAAAGTTCTACGCGTGAGGGTGAGCAAAGTGGAGTAGAGTTGCAATTCGTAAATCGTATTCCTCCTGCAGCCATGCGGTCTAAATTGGGTGTAGAGTAAGATTGGCCACCATCACAAGTTGGAACTTCATAGCCAACATCATCAGCCAGGATCAATATTATATTTGGCTTTGAAGTAGAAGGTGAATCATATGTACCCTTATAAAAGGGATCTTCAGGCTTTAATTCAACTTTCTGGCAACTGTTTGAAATAATTGCTAAAATCGAAACAAATAAAATGCAGCCGAGAGCCGGGATCAACTTCCTCATAAATTCAAAAAAATTCATAGCAAAATTAATGATTTCACCTTTGCTATTCTTATGTAAATACGCAAAAATATTTTGATGGTTTAAAAATTGTTTTACATTCGCAGCACAAAATGAAACAACAGGTTTTAAATATCAATTGGTGGTGGCATACAAACTCGCGTCGGGGATTGTAATGGCATTGCCTTGTGTCAATATTAAGCCTCGACAAGTTTGTCGGGGCTTTTTTAATTTTTATAATGATGAAAAAAATTAAGATAGAAACCAAATACAAAAAAATGCTTTCAGATGTGTATACACCTGTTGGTATTTACCTGCGATTAAGAGACCGTTTCAGAGATACAATTTTAATGGAGAGTGCCGATAACGCTTCACCTGAAAATAGTTATTCGTTTATCGGCATTAATGCAATTGCCGGAATGGAAATAAGAAATTTTCAACTCATCGAATTAAAATATCCGAATCATAATCCAGAGAAGAAAGAAATCAATATCAACACAAACGTTCCCGAATTGCTTTGGAATTTTATGCAGCAATTTGAAGTAAATGATTTAGACGATACAAACGCAAAAATTGCACAAGGCTTGTTTGGTTATTGCACTTATGATGCTGTTCAATTTTTTGAAACAATCAAACTTTCTTCCGTTAAAGATAATTCAGCCGAAATTCCTCTCATGCGTTATCGGCTTTATCAATACGTGATTGCCATCAATCATTTTAAAGATGAAATGTATTTATGTGAGAATATCATTAACGGCTTGAATAGTGAGATGGAAATTATCGAATCACTCATCACCAGCAAGAATGTTCCTGTTTATCCATTCAAAACAAATTCATCTGAAACTGCAAACATGAGTGATGATGATTACAAAAAAATGGTTGAAAAAGGTATTGCCAGTTGTTATCGTGGTGATGTTTTTCAAATTGTTTTAAGCAGAAGATATAATCAAAAATTTATTGGTGATGATTTTAATGTATATCGTGCATTGCGCAGCGTTAATCCATCTCCTTACTTATTTTACTTTGATTATGGCGATTATAAATTGTTTGGTTCAAGTCCTGAATCGCAACTCATCATCAAAAACGGAAAAGCAGTTGTGCATCCAATTGCCGGAACATTTAAACGCACCGGCAATGATGAGAAAGATAAATGGCTCACTGAAGAATTATTAAAAGATGCAAAAGAAAATGCGGAACATACCATGCTGGTTGATTTGGCAAGAAATGATTTAAGTCGTTGTTGTGATGATGTTACCGTTCATTATTTCAGGCAAGTGCATTATTACTCGCATGTAATACATCTTGTGAGTGAAGTGTGTGGCAACATTCGCGCAAATGCAAATCCATTCGATTTATTAGCACTCACTTTTCCGCAAGGCACATTAAGCGGTGCACCAAAATTTAAAGCGATGCAGTTAATTGATGAATACGAACCAACACCGCGTGGTTATTATGCAGGTTGCATTGGTTTTATGGGCTTCGATGGGAGCTGCAACCAGGCAATTATGATTCGCACATTTTTAAGTAAAGAAAATACCCTGCATTACCAGGCAGGTGCAGGCATTGTTGCAGCATCAAAACCGGAAAGTGAATTGCAGGAAGTAAATAACAAATTGGGCGCATTAAAAAGCGCTATAGTGCTTGCTGAAAAGTTATAAATTATAAATGATAAATTATGAGTGAAAACAAGAACATACTTAAAAAGAAAAGTTTTGTATTTGCTGTTCGCATCATAAAACTTAATCATTATTTAATTACTAAAAAAGAATTTACATTAAGCAAACAACTTTTAAGAAGCGGAACAGCTATCGGCGCGCTTGTAAGAGAAGCTCAAAACGCAGAAAGTAAACTAGCCTTTATACATAAGCTGGGAATTGCACAAAAAGAATGTGATGAAACCATTTATTGGCTTGAATTACTTTATGCAACTGACTACATAAATGAAAAAGAATTTAAAAGTATTTGTAATGAAGCTTCTGAACTTTTAAAGATGATACGAAGCGCAATTATTACAAGTAAAAAAAATTTATAACTCATAATTTATAATTCATAATTAGGAATGAAGATTTTAGTTTTTGATAATTACGATTCGTTTACATACAACCTTGTGCATTTGATTGAAAAAATTATTCATGAAAAAGTGGATGTTTTTCGCAACGACCAAATTGCATTGGAAGATGTAAAGAAATATGATAAGATTATTTTATCACCAGGACCTGGTTTACCCGTTGAAGCAGGTTCATTATTGCCGTTAATAAAAGAATATGCTTCAACAAAATCAATCCTCGGTGTATGTTTAGGTCACCAGGCAATTGGTGAAGCATTTGGTGGTAAGCTTGAAAATCTTTCAACGGTTTATCATGGCGTGGCAACAGAGATGAAAACAGTTAACGGTGAACAGTTAACTGTAAAAAGTAAATTGTTTAATGGTTTAAAAATTCCATTCCTCGCTGGTCGGTATCATTCATGGATTGTAAGCAAAGAAAATTTTCCTGAAGAATTAGAAATAACTGCTGAAGATGAAAATGGTTTTATCATGGCACTTCAGCATAAAAAATTTGATATACAAGGTGTA
>DASZUY010000243.1:0-4727 GCA_035547495.1 Parafilimonas sp.
ACGCATGTTGGTGTTGCAATAACATTTGGTTTTATAGTTATGGCAATGATTTATGCTTTGGGCGATGTTTCGGGTGCACACATGAATCCTGCCGTATCGATTGCCTTTACTATTGCAAAAAGATTTCCGCTAAAACAATTATTGCCATATATCGTAAGCCAGTTAGCCGGTGCATTCATTGCAAGTTCGATACTTCATTATTTGTTTCCTGCAAATAAATTGTTAGGAACTACATTACCTGCAGGATCACAAATGCAATCTTTTATTTTGGAATTTATTCTCACGTTCTTTTTAATGTTTGTAATTATTAATGTAGCAACCGGTAGTAAAGAGCAAGGCATGTTTGCGGGTCTTGCCATTGGTTCAACAGTTTTATTAGAAGCAATGTTTGCAGGACCAATTTGCGGCGCAAGTATGAATCCTGCGCGCTCCCTTGCGCCGGCAATTATTAGCGGGCATACAAAATATCTTTGGATTTATATTGTTGCACCTGTAGCGGGTGCCGCTTTTGCTGTACCGATTTTTAACGCACTTCATAACAATACACACAATTCAAAATAAATTCAATGAAAAAAATATTAGTTCTCTGCACAGGCAATAGTTGCAGAAGTCAAATGGCTGAAGGTTACTTAAAAAAGTTTTCAAATAACCGGGCAGAAGTATATAGTGCAGGCATTGAAACGCACGGCGTAAATCCAAGGGCAATTGAGGTGATGAAAGAAGATGGTATTGATATATCACATAACACATCGAATAATGTAAATGAGTATCGGGGTATTGATTTTGATTTTGTAATTACTGTTTGCGATAATGCAAAAGAGAATTGTCCTGTGTTTCCTTCAAAAGCAAAAAAATTTCATCAAAACTTTCCAGATCCCGCAAAAGCAATTGGAACAGAAGAAGAAATAATGCAACAGTTTAGAACAGTAAGAGACATGATTAAAGAGTACAGCAAAAATTTTGTAAAAGAGAATTTATAATCTGTAAAAGATTAGCAATAAAAAAAGCACTGCTTAGTTGCAGTGCTTTTCAATTATATTTATCGTTGCTTATATTACAAATCCATCAGGCAACACGGCTCCTTTCTTCACAACAACAATCCCATCTTTCACTGTATATAATTCATGATCAAAATTTTCAAGATGAGGACCACCATTAATGCGCACATCATTTCCAATTCTTACATTTTTGTCAATAATTGCATTCTTAATATAACAACGTTCGCCAACACCCATGCCCGGCATTCCTTTGTGATTATATTCTTCTATCTGTTCAATCGTTTCATATATATCGCCGCCCATTAAATAACTGCTTACAATTGTAGTTCCATGTCCCACGCGTGAACGAATACCCAACACGCTATTTTCAATACGACTTGCCAGGATGATACAGCCTTCTGCGATCATTGTTTTTTCTAATGTAGTTCCGCTGATTTTTGCAGGCGGCAACATGCGTGCTCTTGTAAAAACAGGATGCGCGCTATCAAACAAATTAAAATCAGGAACATCTTCGGTTAAAGCAAGATTGGCTTCGAAGAAAGAATAAATGTTTCCGATGTCAGTCCAATAACCATCATATTGGTAACTGATCACTTTATGATTATTGATAGATGATGGAATTATTTCTTTTCCAAAATCAGTAGCATCAGGAAATTTCTCCATCAAAAGATCAAGCATAACTTTTCTATTGAAAATGTATATGCCCATTGAAGCAAGATAGCTGCGACCCTGTTGCTGCATTTGCGGACCAGTGTCGCTCGTCCATTCACTTAAAATATCTTTTTTCGGTTTTTCAATAAACGATGTGATAAATTGCTCTTCATCTGTTTTTAAAATTCCAAACTCTGGTGCTTCCCTGTCGCCAACAGGAATAGTTGCAATTGAAATATCTGCACCTTTATCAATATGATTTTTCAGCATCACACCAAAATCCATTTGATACAATTGGTCACCGCTTAAAATAAGTATGTATTCAAAGTCATTATTTTTTATGTGGCGCAGCGATTGTCTCACTGCATCTGCAGTTCCCTGGTACCAGCCCGGGTTATCCGGCGTTTGTTCTGCAGCAAGTATATCAACAAAGCCCGCACTAAATGCGCTGAAGTGATATGTATTTTTTATATGCTTGTTCAATGATGCAGAATTGAATTGTGTAAGCACATACATTCTGTGAATATTTGAATTGATGCAATTGCTAATGGGAATATCAACCAAACGATATTTACCCGCGATGGGCACAGCCGGTTTTGAGCGTGCTGCAGTTAACGGATATAATCTGGTACCTGCACCGCCGCCGAGTATTACTGCTATTACTGAATTTAAAGTTCCTTCCATAAAATATGTTTTAAATTTTCAGGCTTTGATAAATATTTAAATATTGCTGTACTGAATTTTCCCAACTATTATCAATTTGCATCATATGCTTACGCATTTTGCTCAACCCTTCTTTATCATCATAAAACAGACCCACTGCCCTGCTTGTTGCATGCACAACATCGCCAATACTTGCATGATTAAACCGAATGCCCCAGCCTTGCCATTCACCCATATCAGTTACCGTATCTTTTAAACCACCCGTGCTTCTAACCATCGGCACTGTGCCATATTGCATAGCATACATTTGATTTAATCCGCAAGGTTCAACGCGACTCGGCATTAGTAAAAAATCTGCACCGGCATACATTAAATGGCTTAGCGCTTCGTTGTACCCAATCATAGCATTGTAGTTACCAGGAAAGGTATGTGTAAGCTGTTGCAATTGCCATTCCACATGTGGCTCACCACTTCCTAAAACTAAAAAATTTACATTGCCTTGCATGGTATACATAGAGGAAACAATTGCATCCGGCAATAAATCTGCTGCCTTCTCTCCCACCAATCTTCCAATAAAAATTATTAATGGTTTTTGTGGATTTAAGTTGAACTCTTTACACAATATTTCTTTGTTCTTCTGTTTGCCAACATCTGCAGTTGCATCATCAAAATTATTTTGTATGAATTTATCTGTTGCAGGATTCCATACATCACTATCAATTCCATTTAATATACCAACGCATTTTCCTTTCTCATATTCAAACAATGCTTCAAGCCCGTTTGAATTATATCTTAATTCTTCAAGATAACTCCAGCTTACGGTTGTAACCTTCCATGCATTTTTTACAGCTGATGCAAGCGGGTTGATTGTGCCATTCCATTCAAGCAAACCAGCTTTCCATGTATCCCAGCGCGGAATTAAATTACTCTGATCCCAACCCATCCATCCCTGGTATTGTGCGTTATGAATTGTTAGTACTGTTGGAATATCTGCAAGCCTGTTATAATCGTAGCAATAACGAATCATAAACGGAATTAATCCAACATGATAATCGTGGCAATGCAAAACATCAGGCTTGTGTTGCCAGTGATTCAACCAGTTTACAAATGCAATTTGAAATGCAACGAAGCGCTGTGTATCATCTGTATAACCATAAATATTTTCACGATCAAGCAAACCATTGATATCAATCAAAAACAAATCAAAGCCAAGTGTGTTATGCCGTTCTTTTATCACTGTAAAATCAAACCACCAATCGCCAAGATTTGCGCGGCCCTTAAAATCAACAGCCCATTCATGCTGATACAAAAACTTTGTACGGTACATTGGCATTACCACTTTTGCATAATGCCCCATTTTGTTTTGATATTTTGGTAACGCGCCTACTACATCTCCCAAACCACCTGCCTTTGCTACCGGATAACATTCTGCGCTAAGATGAATTATTTCCATGCAATAACTATGGCTATTTTAGGTATCAATTTACTAATTGTATTACTGGCAAGTTATATAAAGCAATTTAAAAGCAAATTAGTGTACTATTAAATATAAATTTTATTTTACTATTGCAACCTGCACATTAAATTCTATAAACGATGATTACGCAGCTGAAACTATTTAAAATTTTTAGAAATATAAAATCTGATTACTTTTAAACGCCATTTAATTAATTCATAAAAATAAGATGAGCTTGCATGGATACTAATATGTTAATGGATGATGCACCTGAATCGAGCCTGAGGGCTGCAGCACCAATCAAAACTAATACGGGCGCTCTTTCTACTTTAGTTGTTGTATTTTTTTTCTGGGGATTTATTGCTGCAAGTAACAGCATATTCATTCCTTTTTGCAAACACTATTTTAGTTTAGACCAGTTTCAAAGCCAGTTAATCGATTTTGCTTATTACCTCGCTTATTACGTAGGCTCTCTTGTTTTGTATATTATTGGTGTAAGCCGGGGAAAAGATTTGGTAGGACACTGGGGCTATAAAAAAGGAATTATTTATGGCTTAATGTTATCTGTTGTTGGTGCTGTGTTGATGATACTCGCTGTAAACTTTGGCGGATTTGCCGCAATACTTTCTGCATTATTTGTTGTTGCATTAGGCTTCTCATTACAACAAACAGCGGCGCAACCTTTCGCTATTGAATTAGGTGATCCTGCAACAGGAACGCATCGTGTAAATCTTGGCGGCGGTGTAAATTCATTCGGCACAACCATAGGACCCATTATTGTTGCGATTGCATTGTTTGGTTCAACCAATGTTACAGATGCACAAATTGCATCGTTAAATCTTGATAAGGTTACTGTACTTTATAGTTGTGTTGGCGGATTATTTTTATTAGCAGCATTACTGTTTATCTTCTCAAAAAAATTACCGGCAGGAAAATCTGAATCTACGATTGAAAGATCA
>DASZUY010000244.1:0-23050 GCA_035547495.1 Parafilimonas sp.
TAAAAGCGCCCAGCGGAACAGGTAAAACAACTTTTGTTCACATCATTTATAAACTGCGCAACGATTATGAAGGAAAGGTTTTATGGAACAATAAAAATTTAGTTTCAATAAAAGCGGAAGCGCTTGCTGCCTTAAGACAACAAAACATCAGCGTAATATTTCAGGACCTTCGTTTATTTCCCAATATCACAGCAAGGGAAAACATAGAACTAAAGCGCGTATTGCAAAAACCCATTTATGAAAGCAATAAAATTGATGAGATGGCGGCGCAGTTAGGCATCACTTCAATTTTGCATCAAAAAGCTTCTATGTGCAGTTATGGCGAGCAACAACGTATTGCTATCATCCGCGCATTAATGCAACCTTTTGATTGGCTGATAATGGATGAGCCTTTCAGTCATCTTGATAAAAATAATATTGATAAAGCCGCCGCTTTAATTACGGAAGAATGCAGAAAAAGAAATGCTGGTTTTATATTAACAGACCTTGAAGATGATGAACATTTTTCTTACACAAAATTCCTGAACTTATAATATTTCTCTGCTTTCATTTTTTAATCAATTAGATTTCTTTTCATCGTTTTAAACATTAAGTTTGTTTAAGAAAGAATTTTATGCAAAGAGAACTTACCTCATGGTTTAGCCCATCGCTTAATAAAGAAATGCCTATTGCAACTTATGGCGAATTTGGTTTTGCATTGCTGTTAATTCCAACCGCCGCGGCTGACTATTTGGAATATGAACGCTTTCAATTAATAGATGCGCTTACACCATTTATTGAAAACGGGAAAATAAAAGTGTTTAGCATTGACAGCATAAATAAAGAAAGCTGGATGAACAATGAAATGTATGCACCGCATAAAGCCATCCGCCAAAACGATTTTAATAATTATGTTTTTAATGAAGTAATTCCTTTCATAAGAAACAATACCAGCAACGATACTTTTATTTATACCTGCGGCGCATCGTTTGGCGCGTTGCATGCAATGAATTTATTTTTAAAAAAGCCAGACTTAATAAATGGCGCTATCAGCATGAGCGGCGTTTATGATCTTACTGAGTACACAAAAGGTTATTGGGATGAACAGGTTTATTTAAACAGTCCCATCCATTATATTCCAAACTTAACCGATAGCTGGTATCTTGATAGAATAAAAGCAAGTCACCACATTCATATTTATACAGGCAGCGGTGCTTACGAAGATCCCGAAGCAAACAGGAGATTTTCGCAAGTATTGTGGGATAAAGGCATTTGGCACGACCTTGATATTTGGGGACCTGATATAACGCATGATTGGCCAACATGGCGCGCAATGTTGCCTTACATTATACATAATAAGTTTTAACAGCAAGCAATTTTAAAACTGGCGGGGTTTTTATAATTTAAAGCACTACATGAAGTCATTCTCAAAGAAAACCTGGCGCCGCATTTTACGTGTTGCAATTGTAATTGTTGGTATTTACCTGCTGTTTATGATTGGCCTTAGCATTTACATCTCATCTTCCAAAGAAAGGCTTGTTAATTTTCTAACGGCAAGAATGAAAGAATCTATTTTGGGCGAATTAAAAATTGATAATGCTGATATAACGGTGTGGCGGTCGTTCCCCAGAATCGGAATTAGATTGAGTAATGTTACAATAAGTGATTCTTTTTATCACAAACCATTTCTGCAGGCAAATTTAATAACAGCACAAGTTGGTTTGTTCGATCTGATGGGTATGAAAGTTAATATTCATTCGGTGGAAATTGATGATGCGGTTATACATACTTTTATTGATAAAAACGGTTACACTAATAGTTATGTTTTAAAACCACAAAACAAAACGAAACATAAAAACAAGAAACCAGTTGTAATAAATAATGTTGAACTGAATAATGTAACCGCCATTAGCGAGAACGCCATAAAACAAAAACGTTTTGAAGTACAGTTTAAAGATGCTGACGCCGATATTAGCTTAAACGGGTCAAAATATTTTGTAGAGCTTGATGAAGACGCTTTGATTCGGGGTCTTGGTTTTAATCTTCCGAAAGGCTATTGGCTGGAAAACCAGCGCATACAGGCCGATTGGAAATTTCAATTTGATACGGCAGGAAACATTTTATCGTTTGATGATACGAAAGTAAAAATACAAGGTCATCCATTTATTATACGCGGCGCATTTTATACCGATACGCCTGACGCGCATTTTAGAATTGATGCAAGTACAAAAAATATTTCGTACGACGCTGCCATGGCAATTCTTAAACCTACTACAAGCGAAAAAATAAAGAAGATAAAATTTTCGAAAGGTCTTGATGCGAAAATTACGCTGGATGGTCCGCTTGCCTATAAAACGGTTCCCTTAGTTAAGGTTGATTTTAATACTGCAGACAACGATATAGTTACTCCTGTAGTAAATCTTAATAATTGCTCTTTCTCGGGCAGTTTTATAAACCAGGCAAACGCAGCATTACCATTAACAGATGAAAACTCACGTGTAATAATAAATTCGTTTATAAGCAAGTGGGGCGATATTGATCTAAAAGGACAGAACATTGTTGTAACAAATCTGTTGCACCCAATAATCCAGTTTCAATTTTATACGCAGTGTACATTGCCGCAATTAGATGAACAGCTTAATTCTTCCACTTTAGATTTTGTGAACGGAGAAGCAAAAATGTATTTGGCATACAACGGTCCTTTAATTGCAGATGCTTCGCTGCTCGATCAGTTAGATGCGAAAATTCACATCAACAATGGCAAGATCGTGTATATACCCAGGAACCTTACCTTTTCTGAATGCTATGGCAACATCAATTTAACCGGCAACAATTTATTGGTTGATAGTTTTAGATGCAATCTTAACACCAACCATTTTATAGTAAATATTACAGGCGAAAATTTAAATCGTATTTCAAGTAAAATAACCGGTAAAGCAGACATTAAGTGCAATGTTTATTCGCCTGCCATTGATCTGGGAGATTTTAAAACATTGTTTGCAAAAAAAAATACCATTAAAACCAGAACACAAAAAGGCGGTCTTGCAAAAACGGCAAACTCAATTGATAATGCCGTAGAGGAAGGCAATCTCTATCTAAATATGAATGCAAAAAAAGTTACGTTACACAATTTCCTTGCAAATAATGTAACAGCAAACGTTTTGTTTTTAGAAGATGATTGGCAAATTCAAAAAGCTTCTTTGCAACATGCGGATGGAACGTTTAATCTTACAGCAAAAGTGCACCAGGTAAATGATGAATTGCATCAGTTGAGCACACAAATGAATTTGCAGAATATCAACATAAAAAAACTTTTTTATGGCTTTGATAATTTTGGTCAAACATCGCTTACATCCAATAATCTCGGTGGTGTTATGAGTTCAACTGCAAACATTACTTCTAATATTGATAGCAGGGGAAAGCTTGTGCCTTCAACATTAAATGGAAAAATGTATTTCTCAATTAAGAATGCTTCGCTGATAAATTTTCAGCCTTTGCTTAACATGCAGAAATATGTTTTTAAAAACAGGGACCTGAATAATGTACAGTTTGCAGAATTGAAAGACACATTTGATCTAAAAAACGGCGACATCTATATTCAGCGAATGCCTATACAATCATCCGCACTAACCATGTATATTGAAGGTATTTATAGTTTTGGAGACAGAACGGATATTTCGATACAAGTGCCTTTATCAACGCTGGTAAGCAAACCCGACAACTATAAAAAAATTGACTCAAGTAAAGTTGACCGCCCCGGACCAAGTATTTATTTACGCGCAAAAGATAAAGGCGGACAGGTAAAAATCGGGCTTGATCTATTTAGAAAATTGCACGATAAAAAATTTAAAGAAAAAGATTAAAGGCTTTTAATTGAATGATGATTACTATATGCAACAGGCTTTGCGTGAAGCGCAGAAGGCATTTGAGGAAGATGAAATTCCTATAGGATGTATTATTGTCATCAATAAAAAAATTATTGCGCGTGCACATAATATGACAGAGCAATTGAATGATTCAACAGCACACGCGGAAATTTTAGCACTTACTTCAGCATACAATTTTCTTGGCAGTAAATATTTACCCGATGCAACGTTGTATGTAACTATCGAACCTTGTTTAATGTGTGCCGGCGCTATGTATTGGAGCAAACTTGAACGCGTTGTATGGGGAGCCAGTGATGAGAAAAATGGATTTCGTCATATAACGGAAAACAATTCACCGTTCCATCCAAAAACAAAAATCAGAACAGGTGTCTTAAAAAATGAATGTGCTGAATTGATAAAAACTTTTTTTCAGCAGAAAAGATAAATTTTGTTTACTGAATTACTAACTGCGCACACATTACATTCTCTGCAATTCTTTGAAACTTTTGTTTTTCTATTTCACGATTAACGTAATCATTTACCTGCTTTTCATTTGATGCCAAAGAAAGGCAACTACAAAACCAACAATTACATAAATAATAAGCTTGATAACGATTTGCCTGGTTTTTTCAGTCATAGCTCACAAGGCTTTGTTTGATTATTTCTGATAAGTAGTTGCCGTAAAGTTGCCATCAAACTTAACGCTATTTTTTACTAAAACATTTCATGTCTGATAGTACTTAATGAAGTTTTTCCGGTAAGACTTTTATGTTTAAAACTATACTTTAAAAAAAACATATTCAAAGCAATTTTTTTTAATATAATGTCGTTGTTGATAGTGTCAAATTAGCTCTGCACCAGGGAGCTGCTTTACAAATCCAATTTATCCATGCAAAAGACCATTCTTTTTTGTTTGTTGTTGTTTGCGTTAAAATCTGTTGCCCAAACTGTATCTCCGGCAACACTGAATATGGGCGGTGGCTCAAAAAAAATCAAGGGCGATTTTATACTGGATTGGAGCCTTGGCGAATCAACTGATATTCAAACTTACTATTTACAAAACCCTGTTTACAATACATACATAGGTTACAACTGGACAATCACCAGCGGCGTTCTTCAACCTTTTGATAGAATACACATCATCGTAAACCCCAACATTCCATCGTGGACGGTGTATGAAGTGCATTTTTATCCTGTACCTGCAGTTGATAATGTAACAATTGATTTTAGGTCATCGCTTTCGGGCCACATTTCCATACAACTGCTTAATTCGAACGGTAAACTGCTCGGCACAAAAGAGTTTGACATGCCGGGTGGCAGCAGCACTGTTACATGGAATTTATCTGACTTCACTTCTGCAATTTATTTTTTCAGAATAATACTAACATCTCCACAAGGCAACATACTTAAAGAGGGAACTTTTAAAATAGAAAAAGTGAAATAACACTATGAAAAGAAAACTACTGCTTTTTATTTTAGCAACACTGCTCATCTCCATTGTGCAAGCGCAGGTGCCGCAGCAATTAAACTACCAGGGCATTGCCCGCACGTCTACGGGAGAGCCAATTTCTTTCCAGCCAGTTACATTAAGGGTTTCATTGATTGATAGCGCAGCAGGCGGCAAAGTTGCTTACACTGAAACCAGGCGCGCAATGACGAACTATGTTGGCTTGTTTAATGTTGTGATAGGAAGCCCAGGTGCTTCAGATGTTTCGGGTAGTATTGCAAATGTGCAATGGGCAACAGGCAAAAAATATATTAAGCTTGAAATTGATCCCAACGGCTTTCACAATTTTACTTTAGCAGGCATTACACAATTGCAAAGTGTTGCGTATGCTTTAGCAGCAACTCCATCTGGCAAAGCAAGTGGTGACTTAACCGGAAATTATCCTTCGCCGCAAATAGCAACGAATGCAATTACTTCAAATAAAATTGCAGATGGAAGTATTACACTTTCAAAACTGGCACCGGATGTATTAAGCGATTTGCCTTCGGGAAAATTAAGTATTGCTGATACTGCTGCGATGTTAAGCCCTTATGCGAAAGGTGATGATGTAAATGCTGATTTATCTACAAAGCTGAACATCTCGGATACATCATCAATGCTGAATCCATATGCAAGAACGAATAATGTAAACGATCAGCTTTCAACTAAATTAAATGTTAGTGATACGGCAGCAATGTTACTTCCTTATGTAAAAGGTTATGATGTGAGTAATGATTTGTCAACGAAGTTGGACATCTCCGATACATCTGCAATGCTTAATCCTTATGCGAGAGCAAATGATGTAAACGATCAACTTACAACTAAATTAAATATTACTGATACGGCTGCGATGTTATCACCTTATGCAAAGGGTGACGATGTGAGTGCTGACTTGTCAACGAAGTTGAATATTGCTGACACATCAGCAATGCTGAATCCATATGCAAGAACAAGTGATGTTAACGATCAGCTTTCAACAAAATTAAATGTCAGTGATACAGCTGCAATGCTAAGCCCGAAACTGAATATTTCCGATACTGCAGCAATGTTGCTTCCTTATGCAAAAGGTGATGATATGAGTGCTGACTTATCAACGAAGTTGAACATCTCAGATACATCTGCAATGCTTAATCCTTATGCGAGAACGAATGATGTGAACGACCAGCTTTCAACTAAATTAAATATATCAGATACTGCTGCGATGCTAAGCCCGAAACTAAATATTGCTGATACTGCAGCAATGTTATCTCCTTATGCAAAGGGTGATATTGTCGCAACTGATCTTTCAACGAAGTTGAATATTGCTGATACGTCTGCGATGCTGAATCCATATGCAAGAACAAGTGATGTAAACGATCAACTTTCAACTAAATTAAATATTAGTGATACCGCTGCAATGTTGCTTCCTTATGCAAAAGGCGATGATGTAGCAACTGATCTTTCTACTAAGCTGAATATTGCTGATACATCGTCAATGCTGAATCCATATGCGAGAACAAACGATGTAAATGACGAGCTTTCAACTAAATTAAATATCAGTGATACGGCTGCGATGTTAAGCTCGAAGCTAAACATTTCAGATACTGCTGCGATGTTGCTTCCTTATGCAAAAGGTGATGTTGTCGCAAATGATCTTTCAATGAAGTTGAATATTGCTGATACATCTGCAATGCTTAATCCTTATGCGAGGGCGAATAATGTAAACGACCAACTTTCAAATAAATTAAATATTAGTGATACATCTGCAATGCTCAATCCTTATGCAAAAACAAACGATGTAAACGATCAGCTTTCAACTAAATTAAATGTTAGTGATACGGCTGCGATGTTGCTTCCTTACGTAAAAGGAGATGTTGTGAGTAATGATCTTTCAACCAAACTGAATATTTCTGACACATCTGAAATGCTCAATCCTTATGCGAGGACAAGTGACGTAAATGACCAGCTTTCAACTAAATTAAATATTAGTGATACAGCAGCAATGTTGCTCCCTTATGTAAAAGGTGATGATGTGAATGCTGACCTGTCGACGAAGTTGAACATATCCGATACGTCATCAATGCTGAATCCATACGCAAGAACAAATGATGTGAATGACCAACTTTCAAATAAATTAAATATTAGTGACACCGCTGCAATGTTAAGCCCGAAACTAAACATTTCCGATACTGCAGCGATGTTATCTCCATACGCAAAAGGTGATGTAGTGAATACTGATCTGTCAACGAAGTTGAACATCTCCGATACATCTGCAATGTTGAATCCTTATGCAAGAACAAATGATGTGAACGGTCAGCTTTCTACTAAATTAAATATTAGTGATACGGCTGCGATGTTAAGCCCTAAACTAAACATTTCCGATACCGCTGCAATGTTGTCTCCTTATGCAAAGGGTGAGGATATGAGTGCTGACTTGTCAACGAAGTTGAATATTGCTGATACATCTGCAATGCTTAATCCCTATGCAAGAACAAGTGATGTGAACGATCAACTTTCAGCTAAATTAAATATTGCTGATACGGCTGCGATGTTATCGCCTTATGCAAAAGGTGATGTTGTAGCAACTGATCTTTCAACAAAGTTGAATATTGCTGATACGTCTGCAATGCTTAATCCATATGCAAGAACAAATGATGTGAATGATCAACTTTCATCTAAATTGAACATCTCTGATACGGCTGCGATGTTAAGCCCAAAACTAAACATTTCCGACACCGCTGCAATGTTGCTTCCGTATGCAAAAGGTGATGATGTAACCGTTGATTTATCAACGAAGTTGAACATCGCTGATACATCTGCAATGCTTAATCCATATGCAAGAACAAATAATGTTGACGATAAACTTGCAACTAAATTAAACATTAATGATACGGCTGCGATGTTATCGCCTTACGTAAAAGGTGATGATGTAACTGTTGATTTATCAACGAAGTTGAATATTTCAGATACATCATCAATGTTGAATCCATATGCAAGAACGAATGATGTAAACGATCAACTCTTAACCAAATTAAATATTAGCGATACCGCTGCAATGTTGAGTCCGAAGCTAAATGTTTCAGATACAGCTGCTATGTTAAGCCCTTATGCAAAAGGTGATGATGTAAATGCTGATTTATCGACGAAGTTAAATATTGCTGATACAGCAGCGATGCTCAATCCTTATGCAAGAGCGAATGCTGTAAACGATCAGCTTTCAACTAAATTAAATATCAGTGATACGGCTGCGATGTTAAGCCCGAAGCTAAACATTTCCGATACTGCTACTATGCTGCTTCCTTATGCAAAAGGCGATGATGTAGCGACTGATCTTTTTACTAAGCTGAATATTGCTGATACATCTGCAATGCTTAATCCCTATGCAAGAACAAACGTTGTGAACGATCAACTTTCAACTAAATTAAATATTACTGATACAGCAGCAATGTTGCTTCCTTATGTAAAAGGTGATGATGTAAATGCTGATTTATCTACGAAGTTGAGTATTTCAGATACATCATCAATGTTGAATCCTTATGCAAAAACAAATGATGTGAACGATCAACTCTCTACCAAATTAAATATTAGTGATACGGCTGCAATGTTACTTCCTTATGCAAAAGGTGATGCAGTGAGTAGCGATCTTTCAACCAAACTGAATATTGCTGATACATCTGCAATGCTTAATCCTTATGCAAGAACAACTGATGTGAACGATCAACTTTCAACTAAATTAAATATTACTGATACGGTTGCGATGTTAAGCCCGAAATTAAACATTTCCGATACTGCTGCGATGTTATCGCCTTATGCAAAAGGTGATGTTGTAGCAACTGATCTTTCAACAAAGTTGAATGTTGCTGATACATCAGCAATGCTGAATCCATACGCAAGAACAAATGATGTGAACAATCAGCTTTCAACTAAATTAAATATATCAGATACTGCTGCAATGTTGAGTTCGAAACTAAATATTTCCGACACCGCTGCAATGTTGCTTCCTTATGCAAAAGGTGATGATGTAAATTCTGATTTGTCAACGAAGTTGAACATCTCAGATACATCTGCAATGCTTAATCCTTATGCAAGAACAAATGATGTGAACGATCAACTTTCAACTAAATTAAATGTTAGTGATACCGCTGCGATGTTAAGCCCGAAGCTAAATATTTCCGACACCGCTGCAATGTTGCTTCCTTATGCAAAAGGTAATGCTGTGAATGCTGACTTATCAACGAAGTTGAACATCTCCGATACATCATCGATGCTTAATCCTTATGCAAGAACGAATGATGTAAATGATCAGCTTTCAACTAAATTAAATTTATCAGATACTGCTGCGATGTTATCTCCTTATGCAAAAGGTGACGATGTGAGTAATGATCTATCAACGAAGTTGAATATTGCTGATACATCTTCGATGCTCAGTCCATATTATCAATCATCAACAGCAACAACAGCATTAGCATTGAAAGAAAATGTCTCCAACAAATCATCATCAACTGCGCTTGGAACAAGTGATAATTTATATCCAACGCAACATGCGGTTAAACAATATATAGATTCTTCACTTACAGCAAATACTGATACGGCTGCAAATAAATATGTGAAACTTACTACCGATCAAACCATCAGCGGTAATAAAACATTCAGTTCAGATTTGCACGTAAACGGAATGACCGTTGGAAAAGGAACGGGTCAAAACGATCAAAACACAGCAATAGGTTCTTCAGCGCTTGGTTCCGGAACAGGCAGCCGAAACACTGCAGTTGGTTATGGCGCCATGCAGAGTTACAGCGGCACTTCTTTCGACAATAACACAAGTGTTGGTTACTCAAATATGTCTGCACTTACAACCGGTAATGCAAATACTTCTGTTGGTGCTGAAGCAATGTTGGTACTTCAAACGGGAACCAATAACACTGCTATCGGTCAGCATTCATTAATTAACACAACAGGTAGCAGCAATACAGCAGTTGGTTCTTCTGCAGGTTCAACCAATACATCAGGTTCAAACAACACGTTTGTTGGTAAGGACGCGAACGCATCTTCCGCAGCACTAAACAATGCAACTGCGATTGGTTACGGAGCCAGTGTAGATGCCGACAACAAAATTCAGTTAGGCAACACCAGCGTTACATCAGTAAACACCAGTGGTAAATTAACAACTGGTACCGTTACATATCCAAACACAGACGGAAGCAGTGGACAAGTGCTTACAACCAACGGCAGCGGCACAGTTTCTTTCTCTTATCCTATCACCGATGCCACTGATGAATTTTCAGCAACAGCTTCGCAAACGAGTTTCACGTTAACGCATACACCTTCTGCAAGAAGCAAAGTGAAAATGTATATCAACGGCATTCGCATAAGCAACACTGCATACAGTGTGAGCGGAACTACATTAACATATACTGCTGCAAATAATGGTTCATATAATTTAACTGCGAGCGATAGAATTCAGTTCGATTATTTTTATTAATCCGGTGCAATGAAACAACTATTGGTTATCTTTTTTTCTGTATTGATTATAACAAACATCTCTGCGCAGGGATTAACGAAGTATGGACAGAGTACTGCCGTTTCTTCAAATTATATAAATGAAAATGGCGCACAGAATATTTCAGGGTTAACGAAAAATGGTTTGAAGTTTAGCATCATCAATAACAGTAATAATAACTCGCTCGATTTTGATGGCTCCAATGATTATGTTACCATACCAGCCGGCGTTTATTTCAATGGCGATTTTACAATAGAGTGTTGGGTGTACCCAAGAAGCTTTGGTAACTGGGCACGAATTATTGATTTTGGAAACGGTGCCGGCAGTGATAACATTTTACTTTCATATACTTATGGCACGAGTGGCGCACCTGGATTTTATGTGGAAGGTCATCAATTCCAGGCTACGCAAACACTGCCGTTAAATCAATGGTCGCATGTGGCAGCAACGCTCAGCGGAACAACCGCTACAATTTATATTAATGGAGTTGCTGCAGGCACTGCAACTTTTCCAACACCTGTAAATATTACACGCAATTATTGCTACATCGGCAAGAGCAACTGGAATGGTGATGCATACGCCGATGGCGAATTTGATGAGCTTCGTATCTGGAATATTGCAAGATCGCAAACAGATATTCAATCTGATATGTACACTGAATTAGCGGGCAACGAAAGCGGTTTAATAGCTTATTATAATTTCAACCAGGGAACACCCGGCGGCACTAACACCGGCATTAATTCCTTGGTCGATAAAACAAGCAACGCTTATAACGGCACCTTAAACAATTTTGCTTTATCTGGCTCAACGAGTAACTGGGTTGCGGGTGCATCACCATTAATATATGATGGCACTTCTGCTTTGAAAGCTTCAACAAGTGCGTACGCTATCAAGCAGGCTTATCCTTCTTCAACAGATGGTTATTACTGGATCAAAAACGCAAATATTAATGGCGGAAATCCTTTTCAAATTTATGCGGACATGACAACAGACGGTGGCGGATGGACACTCATCATGTGCAATAAAAGTCCGAACAGCGGATGGACAAATTCGAATGCTGTTTTACGAAATGAAACAAGCCCCAATCCAGATGGCGATTATTCTATTATTGCATGGGCAGATTACATAAAAAGAAGCAGCGTGGGTTTTCAATACATGTTTGATGCAAATACAAGAGGTAGTTATGGTGGCATTTTTACGGCGAACCAGGCATATAGCTTTGTGAGTCGTGTAAATACAAATACTGATATAACTGTGAATACAAAATTCGGATCATGGAACTTTTTTGAAGGCGGTGGTTTTGGTCCGCGTATGCCATGGTGGACAACCCAAACCACTGACGGCATTATCACTACCAGCCAATCAGGAACAAGTTATTGGTGGGGAACACTAGTTACCGGCAGCGGCTGGAATCCTTCTCCATGGCTTTCCGGAGATAACGCAACTTTATCTATGCAAGGGCCTGGTATTATTTGGTATTGGGTGAGATGATAATATCATTACAACGCTTCAAAAAATTTACAAGTTGTCTTGCATTATTCACTGCAGCAATGGTTGCCGTGTTATTGAAATAGATGTATGCTTCTTGTATGTTTTGTTCCTCAGTTAACTCATTCGCAAAACTCTTTATTGTTTGCTTATTGTATTCACTGAAGTAAAGTTTTTTTATTCCGTGAAAGCGATAATAAATATTTGAAGTGTTAGCAATAATTTCCGCAGGTAAATTTTTTATGCTGATACCGCAGAAAGCAATATTATGCTTTGCTAATTCATCATACACAAATTGATTCCACCAGCTTATGTGGCGAAACTCGATTACATTTTTAAAATTACTGTCAAGGTTTTGTGTGATGCGTTGCAGAAATTCTTCGCTGTATTCAATTCTTGCAGGCAATTGAAATAAAATAGTTGCAAGTTTTTCTTTTAGCCCTTCATGAACAGAAACATAAAAATCATTCAACAAACTTTCGACCTCATTGAATTGTTTGTAATGCGTAATTAGTCTTGGCGCCTTTACAGAAAATTTAAAACCAGCAGGACTGTTATCATACCATTTCTGCAACATTTCAATTGTTGGAAATCGATAGAAAGTTGTGTTCAGTTCAAGTGTATTAAATTGTGTACAATAAAATTCAAACCATTTGCTTTGCGGTAAACCTTTCGGATAAAAAATTTCTTTCCAGTCTTTATTATAAAAACCTGAACAACCGATAAAATATTGCATGATTTATTTTATGCAAAAACAAATCCAGTCTGAAAGAAATATACTTTATCTTAATTTTTTATTTTGATATGAGGCTCGAATCACTCACTCCAATTTTATATACCGAAGATGTAGAAGAAACGATTCAATTCTATACAACGTATTTGAATTTTGTTTGCAACAATTATGATGAAACAATTGGCTGGGCTTCACTTTCAAACGGTGATATTGAATTGATGTTATCAAAACCAAATGCGCATATTCCTTTTACGAAATCAAATTTCACCGGTTCACTTTATTTCAGAATAAAAGATGTTGATGCTTTATGGAATGCCGTAAAAGATAAACTCAACATTTGTTATCCAATTGAAAACTTTAATTACGGGATGCGGGAGTTTGCAGTGTATGATAACAACGGTTACTTACTGCAGTTTGGTTGGGAGATAAATGCAGAATAAAAATCAAAGTATATAAACCAAAAAGACAGCCATACAAATAGCTGTCTTTTTTATTTTGATTTTTCAATTAAGCTACGTCAAACCTGTCAAGGTTCATTACCTTATTCCACGCAGCAACAAAGTCGTGTACAAACTTTTCTTTTGCATCTTCACTTGCATATACTTCTGCAACTGCTCTTAATTCTGCATTTGAACCAAACACCAAATCAGCACGTGTTGCAGTCCATTTAGGTTGACCCGTTTTGCGATCACTTCCCAAATACAATTCCTTGCTGTCATCCATTGCTTTCCAGGCTGTATTCATATCAAGCAAGTTCACAAAGAAATCATTCGTCAATTGTCCTGGACGATCTGTAAACACACCATGCTTTGATCCATCATAATTCGCATTCAATGCACGCATGCCACCAACTAATACGGTTAGCTCAGGTGCAGTTAATGTAAGCAACTGCGCTTTATCAACTAATAATTCTTCTGTTGATGCAGATGATTTTGTTTTGCGATAATTGCGAAAACCATCAGCTTGCGGTTCTAAATATCCAACCGATTCAACATCGGTTTGCTCTTGCGAAGCATCCATGCGACCAGGTGTGAACGGAACAGTAACATTATATCCTGCATCTTTCGCTGCTTTTTCAACAGCAGCACAACCAGCCAACACAATTAAATCTGCCAAAGAAACTTTTTTACCATTTGATTGCGTGTTGTTGAATTCTTTTTGAATTCCTTCCAATACACTCAATACTTTTTGTAACTGAACAGGATTATTTACTTTCCAATCTTTCTGCGGAGCCAAGCGAATGCGTGCGCCATTTGCACCGCCGCGTTTATCTGAACCACGAAAAGTAGAAGCAGAAGCCCATGCGGTTGATACCAATTCAGAAATACTTAAACCCGATTGCAGCAATTTTTCTTTTAATGATGCAATATCATTTTCATCAATCAATACATGATCCACTGCAGGAATCGGATCCTGCCAAAGCAAATCTTCCTGCGGAACATCAGCACCTAAGTAACGTGATTTTGGACCCATATCGCGATGCGTTAATTTGAACCATGCACGAGCAAATGCATCAGCGAATGCATCAGGGTTTTCTAGAAAATGTCTTGATATTTTTTCATAAGCCGAATCCATTCTCAAAGACAAATCTGTTGTGAGCATTCTTGGCGGATGTTTCTTTGTTGCATCATATGCATCGGGAATTATTGCTTCAGCATTCTTTGCAACCCATTGATGTGCTCCACCCGGACTCTTCGTTAACTCCCATTCAAAACCAAAAAGGTTTTCAAAGAAATTATTGCTCCATTTTGTCGGCGTTTTTGTCCATATAACTTCCAATCCACTTGTGATGGTATCAGCACCTTTTCCGCTTCCAAAATTGTTACTCCATCCAAAGCCTTGCAATTCTAAATCCGCTGCTTCGGGTTCCTTGCCTACATGATCTGAAGATGAAGCGCCATGTGTTTTACCAAAGCTATGACCACCTGCAATTAATGCAACAGTTTCTTCATCATTCATTGCCATGCGACCGAATGTTATTCTTATATCATGTGCCGCTGCAATTGGATCAGGATTACCATCCGGTCCTTCAGGATTTACATAGATCAAACCCATATGCGCAGCAGCCAGCGGATTCTCTAATTTCTCAGAATGTATTTTTCTTCCCGGGTCTTCATCAGAAGAAACTACACCATGACCATCTACGCCTTCTGAGCCTTTTGCATAACGCACATCATTTCCCAACCATGTTGTTTCAGCGCCCCAATACACATCTTCCTGCGCTTCCCACAAATCTTCACGCCCGCCGGCAAAACCAAACGTTTTAAAACCCATTGATTCGAGTGCAACATTGCCGGCAAGGATCATTAAATCAGCCCATGAAATTTTCTTTCCATATTTCTGTTTGATTGGCCACAACAACCTTCGCGCTTTATCTAAACTCACATTATCGGGCCAGCTATTCAACGGCGCAAAACGTTGCATGCCTGCACCGCCTCCGCCACGACCATCACTTACACGATATGTGCCTGCACTGTGCCACGCCATGCGAATAAACAAACCACCGTAATGACCAAAATCTGCAGGCCACCAATCCTGCGAATCGGTCATCAAAGCATGCAAATCTTTTTTTACGGCTTCGAGATCTAAACTTTTAAAAGCTTCTGCATAATTAAAATCTTTATCCATTGGATTTGATAAAGATGAATGCTGGCGCAGGATATTTAGTTTTAATTGATTCGGCCACCAGTCACGGTTTCTTGTTCCGCCGCCGCCTACATTGTGATGTAAACTGCCATTGTGAAATGGGCATTTACTGATATCGTTTGAATCATTTGACATTTTATAAATTTTATTAGTGAACGAATTTTACAGGTTAAGCTATCTAAAAGGATTACAAACTTATAACTTTAGACAAATAAATTTAATCAATTAATTTTATACTTCAATAGTTTAAACCTATTATGACATTGGTTCAATTAGAATATATTATTGCGCTTGATTCTTTAAAACATTTTGCGAAAGCTGCTGCACATTGTCACATCACACAACCATCTCTCAGTATGCAGGTGCAAAAATTAGAAGATGAATTAGGCGTGCAGATTTTTATTCGTACCAATCCTGTTACTACAACAGAAACAGGGCAGATTGTAATTGAACAGGCGAAGAAAATTTTGGCAGAAGCACGCATGATGCATCAATTGATTCAACAGGAAAAAAATATTATCGCCGGCACATTAAAGATTGGAATCATACCAACATTAGCGCCGTATCTGTTACCGCAGTTTTTGCAAACGTTCATAAAAAAATATCCGCAGGTTAGATTGAGCGTACATGAACTCACAACAGAAAATATTATTCGTCAGCTAAAGAATGGTTCATTAGATGCAGGCATGTTAGCAACGCCGCTCAACGTCCCGGAATTAAAAGAAATATTTTTATTTAATGAAGAATTCGTGGCTTACATTTCACGCAAAGAAAAACTCTTCAATAAAAAATATTTATTGCCAGATGATATTGACGTGCACAGTATGTGGTTGCTGGAAGAAGGTCATTGTTTGCGTAATCAAGTAATGAACTTATGTGAATTGCAAAAAGATTCATCCATCGAAAAACATTTTGACTATGCGGCTGGAAGTATTGAAACATTGAAACGTTTTGTAGATAAAAACGGCGGCATCACGCTACTTCCTGAACTTGCAACGTA
This sequence comes from Parafilimonas sp., assembly GCA_035547495.1. Classification (GTDB taxonomy): domain Bacteria; phylum Bacteroidota; class Bacteroidia; order Chitinophagales; family Chitinophagaceae; genus Parafilimonas. The sequence continues at coordinate 16,678 of DASZUY010000244.1, forward strand.
TGATATGAGTGCTGCTAAAAAAGATATGCTGCGTTATTTCAAAAGTCCTGCACCGGTGCGTGAAATAAGTTTGGTTACTTTAAAAACATTTACAAAAACAAGGCTCATATATATTTTAAAACAAACCATTTTGGAAACATTGCCACCGCAAATGCAACGAAAAAAGAAAGTTGAAGTAGTACCTGTATAACAACAATGCTACTTGAATTGTTCGAATGAAAAAGTTTTACCGATGAAATGCTTCCATTCATCGCTTCAACACTATATTTAACCTTATTGATTTGTTTTACTATTTGATTACTCCGAGCTTAGCGCCGCAATTCAAAAGTATACGCTGATGAAAAAGCAACCCGGCATTTTAAGTTTATTGAAACCATATCGCGGCATGGTGTTGCTGCTGATTTTATTTACACTGTTCAGCAACGGTATCAACTTAATTATACCAAAAATTATTTCCGGCGGCATTGATGCATTTAGCGCAGGCAATTTTGATTACACAACACTCATCAAAAATTTTGGAACTGCAGTTGTCTGCATTTTTATTTTTAGTTACCTGCAAAGCATTCTGCAAACTTTTACATCAGAAAAAGTAGCGAGAGATTTACGTAAAACACTTTCAGATAAAATTTCCAACCAGAGTTATGCTTTTATTGAGCAATCAAATCCATCAAAGCTGCTAACAAATCTTACTGCAGATGTTGATTCAATCAAGATGTTTATTTCGCAGGCAATTGTTTCCATTGTTTCTTCAGTCATCATCATCATCGGCGCAAGCGCTTTATTAATTAGCATTGATTGGAAGCTTGCATTATGCGTGATTGCCATCATTCCAATTATCGGGATTACGTTTTATGTTGTGTTGAAAAAAGTGCGTGCATTATTTATTCAAAGCCGTGCTGTTGTTGACTGGCTGAATAAAGTTATTAATGAAAGCATTTTAGGCGCTGCAATTATTCGTGTTGTAAACTCGCAGCAATCAGAATACAATAAGTTTTTAGAAGCAAACACTAAAGCAAGAGATTTTGGTTTGCAGATTCTGAAATTGTTTGCAGGATTGATTCCTGTTATCACATTCACATCAAACATGGCGGGATTAACCATACTTGCGCTTGGTGGTCATTTTGTAATTAATGGAAGTATGACGCTGGGAAATTTTGCAGCGTTCAATAGTTATTTAGCGATGTTGATTTTTCCAATTCTTGTGATTGGTTTTATGAGTGGTGTGATTGCACAGGCTACAGCTTCTTATCAACGCATCAGCAATGTTATTAATTCACCGGACGCGCCTGAAACAGGAACTATCACAACACCATTAAAAGGCAACATTGATGTGAAACATGTAAACGTTGTGTATGGACAAATGCCTGTTTTAAAAGATATTTCTTTTTCTGTTGATGCAGGTTCTAAGATTGCGATTATTGGTCCGACTGCTGCAGGCAAAACACAGTTGTTGTATCTGCTGACGGGATTGATAAAACAAACATCAGGTGTTATAAATTTTGATGGACATGCGATTGATGAATACAAACAAGATGCATTTCATCAGCAGGTTGGTTTTGTTTTCCAGGACAGCATCATCTTTAACATGAGTGTGCGTGAAAACATTGCTTTCAATGAAAAGGTGAATGCTGCATCGATGAATAAAGCAATTGAAACCGCAGAACTAAAAGATTTTATTCAGCAACTTCCGCAGCAACTTGACACGATTGTTTCTGAACGTGGATCGAGTTTATCCGGCGGACAAAAGCAACGCATTATGCTTGCACGTGCATTAGCGTTGAATCCTAAAATTTTATTGCTCGATGATTTTACATCAAGAGTGGATAACAATACTGAGCAACGAATATTAAATAACATCGAAAAAAATTATCCTGACTTAACATTGATTTCCGTAACGCAAAAAATAACAACAGTTGAAAATTATGACCAGATTATTTTGTTGATGCAAGGCGAAATCATCGCTTCCGGCAAACACGATGAATTGCTACACACCAGCCCTGAATATGTACAGATTTTAAACTCACAAAAAAGTACAAGCAACTATGAGTTACAATCTTAATGAAATACCGGATAAAAAGCAGAAGGTTTCAACATATTCTTCGTTGAAGAGTTTGCTGCAATTGATTTCGCATGAGAAGAAAAATATTTTGATCGCAACATTTTTCATCCTGCTTAATTCAAGCATCAATTTAGGCGGACCGCTGATGATTGGTTATACAATCGACCACTACGTTCAAACAAAACAATATCATGGTGTGTTGGTTTTTGCAGGAATATTATTAGCGATGTACGTTGTTGGTTTGTTTGCAAGTTATCTTCAAACAAAACTGATGGGAAGCGTAAGTCAACGTATGTTGTTTACGTTGCGCAATACAATTTTTAATAAGCTGCAGCAATTGCCCGTTGCATTTTTTCATGCAAATAAAGCCGGCGATTTAATTTCAAGAGTAAATAATGATACAGATAAAATCAATACATTTTTTTCGCAATCATTAATGCAATTTATCGGCAGCGTTGCAACGATGACAGGCGCCGGAATTTTTTTATTAGCCATCAATATTAAATTGGGATTAGCTGCTTTGTTGCCGGGCTTAACCATTTTTATTTTCACGAAAATTGTTTCACCCTGGGTGAAGAGAAAGAATGCAGTGAACTTGAAAAGTGTTGGCGGCATGAGCGCGGAGATACAGGAAAGTCTTGCCAACTTTAAAGTAATCATTGCATTTAATCGCCGTGATTATTTCAGGCAAAGATTTCAAACTGCGAATCAACAAAATTATGCAACTGCAATTGGCGCAGGTTTAGCCAACAATATTTTTTTACCGGTGTATAGTTTTTTTTCAGGCATTGCGCAGTTGATTGTTTTAAGCTTTGGAATTTATCTTATTGCACATGCTGAGTTCACGCTTGGTTTACTGGTGAGCTATATTGCTTACGTTACTTATTTCTACAATCCTTTGCGGCAACTCGCTTCATTGTTTGCAAGCTTTCAAACGGCGATGGCAGGCTGGGATAGGATTACAAAAATTTTGGGTCTTGATAATAATCTCACAACAATAAAAGATGGTGCAACATCAGATACTAATGCGGTGATTGAGTTTAAGCACGTGCATTTTAGTTATGATGGTAAGAATGAAATTCTGCATAACATTTCATTGAAACTGGAACGCGGTAAAACCTATGCTTTTGTTGGTCCAACAGGCGGCGGTAAAACAACAACCGCATCATTGATTGCAAGATTGTACGATGCAACAACAGGCACTGTTTTTTTAGATGGAAAAGATATCCGTTCTTATAATGAAGATGAACGCGCCCAAAGAATTGGTTTCATTTTGCAGGAACCGTTTTTGTTTACCGGCACTGTAAAAGAGAATATTTTATACGGCAATCCGAAGTATAAAGATTATTCTGATGAGCAGCTTGAAACAGTTATTCATGATGCAAATCTCGAAAGCTTACTTACCATTTTTGAAAATGGTTTGCAAACAAAAGTTACATCAAGCGGTGATAATATCAGTATTGGTCAGAAGCAGTTGATTGCATTTATGCGTGCTGTGTTGCGCAATCCTGAAATATTAATTTTAGATGAAGCAACGGCGAACATCGATACCATCACTGAACAATTGCTCGAAAATATTTTGAAGAAACTTCCATCAAACACAACCCGCATTATTATTGCGCATCGGTTAAACACCATTGAAAATGCAGATGAAATTTATTTTGTAAATGCAGGCGAAGTAATTCGCGCCGGTTCTTTTGATGATGCTGTTGAGAAACTGTTGCATAATAAAAGAGTGAGTTGACGTGTAGCTTCAATAATGTCACCCAACAATAAAAAATTATTCCGTTTAGACATAAATTAATTCGGGCTCTATTTCATTAATAAATGTTTGTTTCAAACCGCGTTTGGAAATCAGATCAACTTTTCTCTTGAGTAAATCTTCTATCTCATAATTAAGATGCAAAAAATCAAACCCTATTGTTCCATTTAATTCAACTAATATATCTACATCGCTTTTATCACTTGCATTTCCGTTTACGAAAGAACCAAACAACGCCATACTTTTCAATGGATATTTCTCGAAAAGATTTTTTTTATTTTCTCTAAGTATGGCAATTATTTCATCTTTCATATATACAAAATAAGTAAAGAATTTTAATATTCATATTAATCACTTGATGGTTTAACTTGTTCAAATTTTTATTGTTTTATTCTTGGTTACATTTTTGTTTACATTCATTCACGATGCAGTTAATCGAGTTTACAGATAAAGGTTTGTTCTGCCGCGCCGGTAATTTTTATATTGACCCATGGAAGCCGGTTGATTACGCCATCATCACACACGCACACAGCGATCATGCGAAATGGGGCAGCAAAAATTATTTATGCCACACACTCACAAAGCCTTTGTTGCAGGCACGTTTGGGCGATAATAATTATGAAACTTTAGAATGGAATGAATCAAAAACAATTAATAGCGTAAAGGTTTCATTGCATCCTGCCGGGCATATAATTGGTTCATCGCAAATACGTGTTGAATACAATAATGAAGTGTGGGTGGCAAGTGGAGATTATAAAGTTGCAAACGATGGAATAAGTGGTGAATTCGAACCTGTAAAATGCAATGCATTCATTACTGAATCAACTTTTGGTTTGCCGATTTATTGCTGGAAAGAACAAGAGATAATTTTTGAAAACATGCGCAACTGGATTCTTGCGAACAAAGCATTGAATAAAGCAAGCATCATCATTGCGTATAGTTTGGGCAAAGCGCAGCGTGTGTTAAAAGCATTGGAAGATTTTGATGAAACCATTTACATGCATGGCGCAACATATAACATGCACCAGGCAATCATCAATGCAAATATTTCTTTGCCAAAAATTAATGCAGAACGTGTAACGCCAGAAACGCCGAAAGAAAAATTAAAGGGATGTATTGTGATTGCCCCGCCGGGTGCAGAAGGAAGTACATGGCAACGCAAGTTTGCGCCAATGGCAGTTGGCGTTTGCAGCGGATGGATGCAGGTGCGTGGAAATATGCGGAGAAAAAATGTGGACGGTGCTTTTGCATTAAGTGATCATGCAGATTGGGATGGTTTGTTGCAGGCAATTAAGGCAACTGAAGCAGAAAAAGTTTATGTAACGCACGGTTACCAATCTGTGTTTAGTCGTTACTTAAATGAACAGGGAATTTGGAGCGCTGAAGTAAAAACAGAATACGGAACAGAAGATGAAGAAGTAGTTGCAGAAACTTCAGAAGAAAAAAAAGATTTTGTTGACAACGAATAATGAACATATAAACCTTGATGCATCAGCAGAACATGATGCAAAAGATGGAATGACTTTGTTTGCAGAGTTGGTAACATTATTAGGTTCATCAACCAAAACATTGGAGAAGCAAGATGCGCTTATAAATTATTTTTCTTTGGCTGATGATAAAGATAAAGTGTGGGTGATCGCATTGTTTAGTGGAAGAAGACCAAGACGTTTGGTAAACTCATCTTTACTGCCGCAATGGTGTATCGAACTAAGAAATTTACCCGGTTGGTTATTCAGTGAATGTTATGGCTCGGTGGGCGACATGGCAGAAACAATTGCATTGTTATTACCGGAAGCAACAGAAGAAAAAACGGCATCATCCTTATCATTTTATATAGAAAAATTAGCGAGCCTGGAAAAGCAGGATGAATCAATTAAAAAAGATTTTATAACCGGTTGCTGGCGCACGATGAATAAAGATGAACGCTTTGTGTTCAATAAATTGTTGACAGGAAATTTTCGCATTGGCGTATCGCAAAAACAAATGGTAAATGCGTTAGCGAAAACAGTAAAGCTTGAACCTTCTGTGATTGCACATCGCATCAGTGGCAACTGGGATCCAATGACAACTTCGTTTGATGAACTGTTAAGCGAGAATGCAAGCATCATCGATTATTCAAAACCTTATCCGTTTTATTTAGCATATGCGCTGGAAGAAAATCCTGAAACATTAGGCGAAGCAAATGAATGGCAGGCAGAGTGGAAATGGGATGGCATTCGCGGTGAAATCATCAAACGCAATAATCAATTATTTGTTTGGAGCAGAGGTGAAGAATTGGTAACAGACAAATATCCGGAGTACACGATGCTTCAACAAAAATTACCGGAAGGAACGGTGTTAGATGGGGAGATCATTTCGCTGACTAATTCAAATGCATCAACCAATGAATTTACGATTCTCCCGTTTGCATTATTGCAAACAAGAATCGGCAGAAAGAATGTTACATCAAAGCAATTAAAAGAATCGCCTGTTGGTTTTATTGCCTATGATTTATTAGAATTTGAAGGCGAAGATTTTCGCAACAGAACATTAGAAGAACGCAGAACTATTTT